>JAFDFW010000921.1 GCA_019309605.1 Deltaproteobacteria bacterium
GCCAGTAGCCTGGGCTTGAGGCGTCCACCCGACTTCTGCTCGCCCTTGCCAAGCCGCATCGCATCTCCGACGCCGATCGCCTCCGCCGCTTCGAAAAGCCCCTTCTCGCTGACTAAGTCGGCGCGTCGCCGGGTGAGCTCGCCCTCGTCGGCGTCGGGGAACTGTACGTACAGCAGTGATGCGACCACAAGCCCGACTACGGCGTCGCCGAGGAACTCCAGGCGCTCGTTGTCGGAGGAGGCTACGTCGGGTTGCTCGTTTTTGAACGAGCGGTGCGTGAGCGCATCGAGCAGCAACCCCGTGTCCGCGAAAGAATAGCCGAGCGCTTCAGAGAGACGCAGGGCCGCATCGTCGAGTGGCTCATCGCGGTTGGACATTGGCCCCAACCTATCAAAGCCCGTGCTATACGCGCAACGTGGAGTTCCCCCCGGAAGAGCTGGAAACGGCGCGGCTCGTCCTACGGCGTCCGAACATCGAGGATGCCGAAGCCGCGTTCCAGTCCTACGCGAGCGACCCGAAGATCACGCGCTACCTCACCTGGGCCGCCCACACGAGCCCAGCCCAGACCCGAGAGCACTTCCAGCAGGCCATCGACGCCTGGGACCTCCGCATGGGTCACCGCATGTGGCTGATCGAACGCAGGGCGGACGGCGCGCTCCTCGGAACGATCGGGTGCACGGTCCACTTTCACCGCGCCGAGATCGGATTTGCGCTCGGCAGTCAGTTCTGGGGCGAGGGATACATGCCCGAGGCGATGAAACGAGTATGCGAGGCGGCATTTGAAGACGACCGCATCGCACGCGTCCAGGCGCTTTGCGACGAAGAGAACGCCCGATCCTCCCGCGTCATGCAGAAGGTGGGGTTGCGGTACGAAGGACGGCTGCGGCAGTACGGACACCATCCGAACCGCTCCGACACACCGCGCGACTGCGCGATGTACGCCATTGTCCGGGGCGATTGAAACACCGATCGAAGCCGCTACACTCCGCCCCGCGATGCGCATGTTGACGACCGTAGCCGACCAAGCCGAGGCGAAGATCCTCAGCGATGCGCTGTACGCAGACGGCGTGGTGACGACGATCAAGGAAACGCGCGACAGCACGTTTGCGGTTTGGGTTCATGACGAAGGGCAGATGGAGCAAGCCCGCGCCTTTCTGAATGGGTTCGATCCAAACTCGAGTCGCTTCTCGCCCGAACTCAGCGTCGCCAAGAAGCGAAGGCCGACGAGCAGCTGAGAGCGCGCACCGAAAAGATTCGAAAGCAGATCGACGCCAAACAAAACATGCGCATCGGCACGGTGACCGCTGGCTTGATGGTCATCTGCGTCGTCGTGTTTCTACTCACGGGCATGGGCGAAAAGATGGACGTCGTTCGCCACTTCACCTTCACGCCGCTCCTGCCAGTGAGGGGCGGCTATGTGTTCGGCGACGTCAGCGCGATCTGGCTGGGGCAGCCCTGGCGCTTGTTCACGCCGATGTTCCTGCACTTCGGCTTCATGCACATCTTCTTCAACCTGTGGTGGCTGAAAGATCTCGGCACCGCGATCGAACGCGTATTCTCCTCGCGCTACTTGCTGGTGTTCGTCCTCGTGACCGCGGCGTTCTCCCACGTGCTCGAATACGCAGTCTCCGGCCCTACCACCTTCGGCGGAATGTCCGGCGTGGTCTACGCCTTGTTCTCGTTCATCTGGATCCGAGGCCGCCTAGACCCAAGCTTCCCCTACCGAATGCCCCAACAGCTAGCGACGTTCATGCTGATCTGGCTCGGTCTCGGCTTCACCGGCTGGGTCGGACCCATCGCAAACTGGGTGCACTCGGGTGGATTGATCGTCGGGGCGGTGTGGGGGGTCGTGTCCTCGGGCTACATCGGACGCAAACTCGGACGCTAGACGCTGACGCCGGCACTGACGCTGACGCTGACACTGGCGCTGGCGCTGGCGCTGGGGCCGTCAGAGCAGCGGTAGCAGGCGGGCGTACGTTCGGGCGCGGTCCTGGTGGATATCATCCAAGATCGCCTGAATGTCCGCCCTTCCCTCGCGCTCGAGCATTCGCTCGTTGTGTGCCAAGACGGAAGCGGCCACTACGCGCGG
>JAFDFW010000321.1 GCA_019309605.1 Deltaproteobacteria bacterium
ACGACGATCAGGAGGACTGGAATCGCGATGGAGATCAGGAGTTCGATCGACATGGTCACTCGACCAAGACGGCCGTGCCGTAAGCGAGAATCTCTGAAGCGCCTTGGGCGACGGACGAGGTCGTGAAGCGCACGTTGATGACGGCATTCGCACCGAGATCACGCGCCTGTGCGACCATACGACTCGTCGCCTCGGCCCGGCTCTCTTGGAGGAGCTCCGTGTAGCCTTTGAGTTCTCCGCCGACGATATTCTTCAGGCCTGCAGCGAAGTCGCGGCCGAAATGCTTCGCGCGGATCGCCGAAGTGCTGCACGATTCGCTGGCCCGGCATGCTGTCGATGTTAGTGAGGATCAACCCAGTCTCCCGCTCCTCTTGTAGCAGAACGCGCGGGGCAATTCCTAGATTCTCATGCGTCCTGCTTTCACACGCCGACCCAGCAGGGTTGCCAGGATCTCCTCTCGGCGATTCCAGAGGAAACGGCGCCCGTCCCGTGCCCCGAGGTACTGGAGGCAGCTTTGCGGGTCTAGGTGGCTGGCCTCGAGCAAAGTCACCAGCGCCCAGCGTTCGATCACGGAAGTGTCCGGGTCGATGATGCCGAAGTGCGCCCCAGCGACGAATGTGTCGTCGCCGAAACGACGGGCAAGCCAGATCCGCATCGCCTGCGAGTGGGCCTCGATATGAGCATTGTCTCCGGCACCGGCTTCACGTGCCTCTTTGCCGAGGGACAGGCGAAGGTTTCGGTCGTGGTCGCTCACCCGAACGATGAGATCCGGCACTGCCAGCTTACCCATGTGGAGGAACTGGCCGTGAAGCGCTTTCGAGCGAACGGAGACATCCTCGAGCAGCTCGTCCCAAGGGACCGGGGGCCCGTAGTCGTGGACTTCGAGTTCTTGCTGGGTCAGCAACGGTTGGCGAGCGTCCACGAGAGCGCTCGCGGGCGCGTCGAATGTGGCTTGGTCTCCGATGCGCAGAACCACGTATCGCTCGTCGTCTCTGGCGAGACATTCGAGGTCGTCAAAATCCAGCATCGACGCGTTCTGATCGACGCTATCCTCGGCGCGGTAGTAGTGGCTAGACGCAAACGGGACGACCCGCGTTGCATCGAGTGTGTCGACGGTCAGGTCGAGAACGTCGATGAGCTGACTCTTCCGGGTTTCGTCGTCGTCGTCGTCGAACAGCTTGCCGGCATGGTTGTAGTTTGTGAACAGGAGGTCGATTGGGCCCATGTGTTTGCGAAAGGACTGCATCGCTTTGGCCGGGAGGTTGCAGTCGTTGTAGTTCAGAATCGACCATGACCCGGAGGCGATGTGCAGCATGTTGTCGATGCCCGCAGTGGGATAGCGGCAACACGTGGTCTCGCCGTTGAGCTCGAGCGTCTCTCGCTCGCCGATCGGGCGGATGTTCCGAAAGCCGAAGCTTGCTATTCGCTCGACCATCGAGAAGTTCGCCGAGACGTTGGCCAGGACGACCATGTTCGGGTTGACTTGGGCCAACTTCGCGAGAGTAGCTGCATGCAGGTGGTCACTGTGCCAGTGCGAAATCCACAGATGGGTGGCAGTTGCGGCGATGTTCCTCGCTTCGGGGTTGTCGTAGCGGAGCCCCCAACCGCCAGAAAAGGCGGTGCCCTCCAACCAGGGGTCGAAGAGCATGCGCAGGCCGCCCACCTCGACGAGGAGCGATGCATGGTTGAGATAATGAAGGCGAACGGAAGACACGGTGAGTTGCTTTCAAGGTGGTGTTGGCTCGGGGGCCGCAGCCGCGGGGGGCTCGGGTAGCTGGAATCGAATCCCCTGACCGTGGACTTCGATGACGCCGTTGGGGAAGCAGGTCCGTGCAGGCAGCACAGTAGCTCGTGATTCTCCTTCGGCATCGCCCACATCGCAGTCGGTGTGTTTACGCAGCTCACCACGAAGGTCCGATGATGCGACGAGACCGACGACGAGGAGGTCGTAGACAAACGGCACATCTCGAACCGTCGGCGGCCCATGTTGCAGCAAGCTGGGGCCTGGTACTGGGATCCAGTCGTCCTGGGTTACGAGGCCGAGCGTGGTGTCATCGAAGATGGGCCAGTACTCCGAATGGATGATGATCGAATGAAGCCCGGGGTGGTGGACCGGTAGTTGGCGGCTAAATGTGACATCGGGGTAGTCCGTCACGTAGAGGACCCGCGCATCCCACGGCACCTTCTCGCCGATGCGGGCAAGGCCCGCACGGTAGATCGCCTCCCTGCTGACCAGCTCTGGAATCGACGGGATCTTGCCGAAAGGGGCGCGTGGAGGAGCGCTGGGGAGCATCAGGATGACGAGTTGTGCGACCGCGACCATCATGAATGCGAGCCGGCGCCGCGCAAAGTTCGGGATTCCGCTCGCTGCGACCACGGTCAACGCGACGACCGACGGCATAGCGCCTAGCAAGTAGCCTGGCTCCGAGATGAACGTCGCCAGATAGAAGAGCGCGGTGGGGGCCACAGTCCACAACGTGACGGCTCGGGCCTCATCGTACGGAGCGTCGCTGAGCTCTGCGCTTCCGCGGCGCGCGAGCATCGCAAGCGCTGCGGGCACCAGCAGAAGAGATAGCCATAGCGTGGTACTGGCAGCGCTGTAGAGGACGAAGCCACTGACGGAGTCGGAGCTCAGCGGGCTTTTCACACGAAGGAAGACGCCTTGAACCAGTGCATCGTTCGCCGCCCTCCATAGCTCGAGGCCCCCGCTGGCCCGCACGGTCGGCAACAACCAGGCGAACGCTCCTACGATGCTGGTGGCGCCAGCGGCTACCAAATGGGGCAAACGTCGGAATCCAATCGCCCAAACGATCGGTCCGATGCCGGCCACGATGAAGCTCGGACGGAGCGCGCTTCCCACGGCGAGCAGTACTCCCAGCGCCACGGCCCATTGGATGCTGGGTCGTCGGCGATAGCAAAGCACGGCGACGAGCAAGAACGCTGCGGCGAACGCCTCCGATGTGTGAGTTTGTCCGTCGACGGCATGAAAAAGCAGGAACGGCTGAAACGCCGTGAGGATTGCAGCGAACGCCCAGGTCGCTGCATCCTGGGGTCGGAGTATCTTCACTGCCCCGTATACGAGCGGAATCGTCAGCGTCGACAGGAGCCGCGCCAAGAGCTGAACGGTGCCTAGGGGATCTCCTCCCACCAAGGTGTGGAGACCTCGCAGCATCCATACATAGAGGAGGTACCCAGGCGGATGCGGTGCATGGTGCGCCGGATTGAACTCGCGCATCCCGTAGACGAGGTTGATCGGATCGACATCGAGCGCGATCTCGGAGGTGAGCGTCCGGCAAATCCAGTAATGCGCGAAGCACGCGACGAGCAACACCACGAGCGAGGCGCGCTCGGGTGTCAATTCCGCACCAGTCCTTCCGTCGCGCCCTGTGTCCAAGCGACCCCCTCAGCGCGATAGAATACCCAACTGTCCTAGGCGTGGCACCTTTCACGGCACTTGAACTGCTGCTACTATTACGCCGTGAAACTCTGCGTCATTGGAACCGGATACGTTGGCCTGGTCACCGGCACATGCTTTGCTGCGACGGGCCAGCGCGTGATTTGCGTCGACAACGATGCGTCGAAGATCGAGCGCCTGCAGCGCTACGAGATTCCGATCTACGAGCCTGGTCTCGAAGAGATGGTCAAGGAGAACGCGAGCGCAGGTCGACTCACGTTCACGACCGACCTTGCAGCCGCTGTGCGCGACGTAGACTTGGCCTTCATCGCTGTCGGCACACCTCCCACGCACGACGGAGAGGCAGACTTGAGCGCGGTATTCGCAGTCGCGCAGGAGCTTGCCAAACATGCGACCCACGACCTCGTCATCGTCAACAAGAGTACCGTTCCTGTCGGCACGAACGCGCACGTTCAGAAGCTCGTGGCCGACGCAGAGCACGACATCCAGGTGGCATCGAATCCGGAATTTCTGAAAGAGGGCGGAGCGATCAGCGACTTCATGTATCCAGACCGGATCGTGGTTGGCGTGCGATCGGGGGGGCATGACCGCGCCCGACGACTGATGGACAAGGTCTATCACCCGCTCAACCTCTCGAGCACGAAGATCGTGTGGATGAACCCCGAGAGCGCTGAGGTGACCAAGTACGCGGCCAACACGATGCTCGCGATGCGCATCTCTTTCATGAACGAGCTAGCGGTTCTGTGCGAGGAAGTCGGCGCGGATGTCCAGAGCGTGCGTCACGGCGTCGGCAGCGATCCTCGGATCGGCGCCCAGTTTCTACACGCCGGGCCGGGGTATGGCGGCTCTTGCTTCCCCAAGGACGTCAAGGCGCTCGTTGCGACCGCCCGGCGACATGGGATCGAGCTCGAGCTCGCGGATGCGACGAACCGTGTGAACGTCCGTCACCGGAGCTTCTTGGTGCGCAAGCTCAAGCGCCACTTCGGCAACGAGCTCGCTGGCAAGCGGGTTGCGATTTGGGGGCTGGCGTTCAAGCCCGGCACGGACGACATCCGCGAATCCCCGTCGATCACCACCATCGAATTTCTTCTCAACGAGGGCTGCGAAGTGGTCGGCCACGACCCGGAAGCTATGGAGAACATCCGGGAAATGTTCGGCGATGGCGTGACGCTCGTCGAGGACGCGTACGACGCCGTGAAGGACGCTGACGCGCTCATGCTGTTGACCGAATGGCGCGAGTATCAGTACCCGGAGTTCGAGCACATCCGCGACATGATGCGCACGCCTGTCATTCTCGACGGCCGCAACATTTGGGTCACCTACAACCTTGCCGGCCAGGGTTTTGAATACGCGGGCGTCGGAATTCAGATTGAATCTGCCTGACGGCTCATGTGCGGGCGATACACACTAGCCTGTCCCGACGAAGAAACCCTCATCCGTGGCCTGCCGTTCGACGCATTCAGCGAGACGCGGATCCAGTTCCG
>JAFDFW010000322.1 GCA_019309605.1 Deltaproteobacteria bacterium
ATCGCGGGGGCGATGATGCCCGCGAGGATCACCAAAGCCAGCGCGTCCCGCATGCGCGAAACGTCGACTCGCCGCCCAACGAACCATCGGAGGAGTGACGCGCCAATGAGCGGTTCGATTACGTTCCCCAGGGTGGCGATTGCAACGATCTCCGCACCAGCGAACAGATACGGGATGCTGATCTCGATGCCCGTGATGAGCAGCAGGAGCATCGGCCACATGCGGTAGCGGGTGAGGGTCAGGGTGGCCAGCGCGACGCCGCCCGCCGGCCAAAGCGCCGAAATGCTGTTGGGCGTCAGGAAGAAGGCGTAGCCGAGGATGATCGCGAATAGGTAGACCGGGGTAAAGATCAGGGCGAGCGCCCACCACGGAACCTCAGCCCAGGCAGGCGTATCGTCCGGCGAGCGGGTGGCTTGGCCCAGTTGTGCTGATCGTGGTCGATCCATGCTTGCCCTGGAGTCGATTCCTTCCTAGAAGACACCGGAGTATAGGGGACTTCGCCGACAAATGAAGAACATCATCATGGGCGCCTGCCTTCTCGCCGCGCTCGCCAGCATCGGCACCCTCGGTAACCTCGGCTGCAAGAAGAAGACCGCGCCGCCGCCGCCCGAGCTTTCCGTCATGCTGGTCGACCCAGGCCAAGCGCCGCTCGAGCCGCTCCGGTACGCGATTCCGGTGGGTACCGTGGTTCGGAGTTTGCTCGAGATCCGCGACTCGGACGCGGCGCTCGAAGAAACCGAGGACTCCGAGGACGCGTTCGGGGTATTGCCCGGGTTCAAGTTGCTGCTGCACGCCGGCCCGACGGCACTCTGGGCCAAAGGGACTCGCTATGTCTTGCGCATCTCCAAGGCCGAGTCTGTGCTGCCCGAAGGCGTGACGGCACGCCAAATCGAAGAAGTAGAGCAGGGGATAGCAGCGCTGCGCGGTATGCGTGGGCGCTTCGATCTCAACGCGCAGGGCATTGTCGAAGATGCCGACGTCCCTTGGGCGCAGGGTCAAGAAAAGATCCACCCCCGCGTAGCGATCACGATCGGTAATGTGCGCTCGGCGATCGCCACCATCCCGCTTCCACGTGAGCCGGTCGGCATCGGCGCGGTATGGGAGGTCCGGAGGCCTCTGCGAATCTGGAGCGCGCGCGTGACTCAGGTGACGCGCTATGAGCTCACGGATCGCGTGGGTGGCCGATTCCGAGTTGCGATCACGGTGCACCAGGTAGCGGCCCCTCAGGTGGCCGACCTCAACCCAAAGTTGGAGATGCACGTTCGGGGCTACGAGATGCACGCCCGCGGTTACGCACTTGCAGATCTCAGTCTTCCACTGGCACTCGAGGCAACCCTCGAATCCAGCTCCGCCGCCGACATCGCGTTGGTGTCGCCCGAGAAGACGGAGCCATTGATGGCCGCACGGCGTTCGGTCCTGCGACTAGTTTCGAAGAGCGAAAGGTAGATCCATGGTTCGTATCGCGATGCTCGCCTGTCTGTTGGTGGCGACCACTTCTTGTCGATCGAAGTATCAGCCTCAAACGGTGGAGGTTGTGGATCCCGGTCCTCCGCAGCGCGTGCTGCCCACCGTTCGCGTGCTGGATGCGGGCATGACCCCTCGCGCTCCGCTTCGGTACCGGGTCGCCCCGGGTCAAATCGAGGTTCTCTACCTCGAGCTCGCACGGGCTCAGGCGATGCAGGCCGGTGACCAAGCTGGGCAGAGCGGTATTCCTCCTGTCCAGCTCGAGGTGAAGATGGGCCCCGCGGAGCCGACTCCTCAAGGGTTCATCCGCCATCAGATTCAAATCACCCAGGTTCGGATTTCAGAGATGGCCCAGAAGATGAGCCCTGCTCAACGTGAGCAGATGGAAAAGACGCTGGCGCCGCTTCTGCAAGTCCAAGGCTGGAGCGAGATGGATGCCCAGGGTCGCGTTCGCAGGGGTGAGTTCCGAGGCATGGAGGACGTGCCGCCGACGCTGCGCACCATGTTGGGCAACATTCGCAGCGCGTTGCTCACTGTGCCATTCCCCGACGAGCCGCTCGGTCCGCGCGCGCGTTGGGAGGTCGAGCGCAAGGTGCAGTTTTCGGGTGTTTGGGTGGATCAGGTCGTGACGTATCACATCGAGAAGATGGAGAAGACACAGCTTCAGTTGCAGATCACCGCCCGTCAGACCGCTTCTCCTCAGGCGATTGGCAGCGGCCGGCTCGAAGCGTATCAGGCGTCGATCATGGGTTCCTCTACCGTTCGCCTCGAGCACTTCACGCCGTTCTCCGAGGCGGAAGCGACGTCGCAGATGCGGATCAACACCCAGACCCAAACCGGGCCCCAGCTCGTTCGTGTGGAGACCAGGACGATCGTCAGGCTCTATCCTGCAGAAGCTGCAAAAGAGTTCGGCGCAGGGGAGCCGGCAGAGGAACCCGCGGACCCGGAGGATGCGCAAGTGATCACGGACCCGGGGAAGCAGAAGCTGAAGTGGCAGTAGGCTGAAGCAGGGCTGGTCGTCCTGTTGTCCAGTTGCCCTGGGGCGAGCCCTCCGTCAGCCGAGGTGGAGGACTTCGATCTGGCCGGCGGCATGCTGGCTACGGAGCACCTTCTTGTCGAATTTTCCGACGCTGGTCTTGGGGATCTCGGCGACGAATGCCCAGCGCTCCGGCAACCACCATTTCGCGACCTTGTCTTCCAAGTACGCCTTGAGCTCCAGTGGTCCGACCGCGCTTCCTTGCTTGCGCACGACGCAGGCGAGCGGGCGCTCGTCCCATTTTTCATCCGGCACGCCCACGACTGCAGCTTCCATCACCTCGGGGTGCGCAATGAGTGTGTTCTCCAACTCGACCGAGGAGATCCACTCCCCGCCCGACTTGATGACATCCTTGGCGCGGTCGGTGATCTGGGCATACCCGCGTTTGTCGATGAAGCCGACGTCGCCTGTGCATAGCCAGCCGTCGTGGAACTTCTCTGCGTCGTCGACTCCGTAATAGCTACCGGTCACCCACGGACCCCGGCATTCGATCTCGCCGACCGATTCGCCATCCCAGGGGAGCTCGTTGCCACTGGCGTCGACGATTCGAAGCTCGACTCCGGCGATCGGCCGCCCAGTCCTGACTCGGTAGCGCCACTGTTCCTCGCCGGTTACGCCTTTGGGGACGGTGGCGATCGAGCCGAGCGGGCTCGTCTCGGTCATGCCCCAAACCTGCAGGAGCGTCACATCGTAACGCTCATCGTAAGCTCGCATCAGCGACTCGGGAACGGCAGCGCCGCCACAGATCAGGAGGCGAAGCGACGAGAGGTCGATCTCCTTGTCTTCGCCCTGGTGCAGGATCGCGGTCCAAATCGTCGGGACAGCCGCCGCCAGGGTGGGGCGGTGACGTTGAATCATATCGACCAAGGGCTCGGCCTGAAGGAAGTGTGCGGGCATCAGGAAATCGCTTCCGACCCACCAGCCGGCGTACGGGAAGCCCCAGCAGTTGGCGTGGAACATGGGAACGATCGCAAGGATCATGTCGTTGTCGTTGAGGCCCGTCACCGCGCCCGACGTGGCACCGTAGGAATGAAGCACGGTGGAGCGATGGCTATAAACGACCCCCTTGGGATCGCCAGTCGTTCCGCTCGTGTACGCCATCGACGCCGGCGCACGTTCGTCCAGCGTTGGCCAATCGAAGCCTGGGGACTCCGCTGCAATGAGGTCGTCGTACCGGTGAAAGGCCGCCCGAGGCGCATCGCGAAGCGGGCTATCGTCTCCATCGCCCACTACGATGATGTGCTCCACCGTTTGCAGTAGGTTCGCGACCTCGCCGAGCACAGGCGCCAGGCTGTCGTCGACGATGATCACTTTGTCTTTGGCGTGGTCGAGGTGCTCTTGGCTGTTCCAGCAAAATGTGCCCACTCGATCCTCGCGCTCGACACCCAGCTTGGTGAGAGCCTTGGCGAGTTGGTCGACACGGTCGCCCACTTCGGCATAGGTGCTGATGCGATCGCCGCCTTCGCCGACCGTGATGACTCGGCTGTCTTGGTACAAGCGGCGGCCGTGCTCGAACAGGTCCGAGATCAAGAGCGGCCGGTCCATCATCGTCGAAAAGCTCACACGCACCCCTTTCGTCTAGGA
>JAFDFW010000323.1 GCA_019309605.1 Deltaproteobacteria bacterium
CACGAATGGCACCAGTAAGAGGCCACGGGCAAGCGTTCTTGGGGGCATGGAGGGCTCCGTCTTCAAGGCTAATGTCGCGATCTTGCGGGGACGCGGCAGCATAGAAAGGCCGAACCCCGTTGCCAAGGCCAAAATTCGACTATGCTGCGCTCCCTATGCGGCTGCTTTGGCTCTCCATACTTGCCCTGCTGATCACCCCATCGCTTCTCGGCGCCCAAAGCGATAAGCCGCAAGTCAAAGTGACCGCGGTTTTCGACGGTCCATCGCCAGTCTTCGACGCCGTCACAGAGGACTTGGGGCGTCAGATTCGGACGCAGCTTTCGGACCGCTTCGATGTCGTGCTGGTGCCGCTGAGCTTCGAAGGCGACTGGACAGCAGAGGGAGTCGAACGTCAGCTGGAGGAAGCCTACGCAGATCCCGACATCTCCGTCGTGTTCGGCTTTGGTTACCTTGCAGTTCGCGCCGTGGCCGCCCGAAAGACCCTTCCAAAACCGACGATTCTGCCGTTTGTGATTGAAGCGCAGAAGCAAGGACTGCCTCGGCGGGGCGACGTCAGCGGCAAACGAAACCTCAGTTACATCAGCGAGGACTTCGACATCACGGACGAGGCCGACTGGCTGACAAAGGTCGCCGGCTCCAAGCACATCGTGTTTCTTGCCGAGGAGTCCCAGCGGGACATGCTTCCCACCGTCACGGGTGCCGAGAGGCTCACCATTGCGTATGCGGACCCCACGGTCGAAGCGTTGCTTGCAGCCATTCCGAACACCGCCGACGGCTTGATCATCTCGGCGATGCGGCAGCTCAGCATCCAGGATCGCGAACGGCTGCTCGATGGAATCACCAAACGCCGCCTTCCGAACATCGCGGTCAGTCCTCGTTGGCTCGACCAAGGCGCCATGATGTCGATCCGGTCTCCGAACAACACGGCACGCCGAGCGCAGCGCGCGGCGCTCAATCTCGACTTGATTCTCGAGGGCCGACCCGCAGCTCAGATCCACGTCGAGTTCGAAGAACGGCAGGAGCTCCTGTTCAACATGGAAGCCGCGCGAGCCGTTGGCGTGCGACTAACCTTCGAAGTGCTCCTCGAAGCAGACGTGGTGCACGAGGAAGAGGCCGCCGAGGAGAACCGAATCCACATGGGCTTCGCGATGAAGGACGCGGTCGAGCACAACCTGGATCTGCTGGTCTCCGAGAAGTTCGTCGACGCCGGTGAAGAAGGCGTGAAGGTCGATCGCGGGCCGTTGCTTCCTCAGGGCCAGCTTCAGACCGGTGTCGTGTACCAGGACCCGGATCGCCTCATTGCCGGAGGACAAATCGCGGAATGGCAAGCGACCACGTTCGCGCGTGCGAGCCAAAGCCTCTATTCCGAGCAAGCCTGGACCCGTTTCAAAGGCCGAAAGCTCCTGCAAGAAGGGCGTGAGTATGGCTACTTCACCGACGTGCTCGACATCATGCTCAGCTCGGGCGTGTCCTACGTCGGCGTGCTCCGAGCCGAAGCGGAGGCGCGAATCCAGCGCAAGAACATCCAGCTGACTCGCGAGTACCTGGAGCTGGCCCGCGTTCGCCTCGAGATCGGTGTCGCCAACGCAAGCGAGCTCTATCGCTGGCAGGTGACACTCGCGGAGAACCAGCGCGCGGTCGTCGATGCGAGGGCGTTCGTGGGTCAAACCAAGATCGAGCTCAACCGTGTGCTCAATCGTCCTTCGGAGCGGCCGATCGCGCCGATCGACCTCCCGGTCGACGACGCAGGGCGAACGCTTCCGCCCGAAGATCCGATCGGCAAGTACATGGCAGATCCTTGGTCCTTCGAGCAACTGCGGGCGTTCATGGTTCGCGAGGGCCTACGTAACTCGCCCGAGGCGCGACAAATCGAGGCGCGAAGGGCAGCGCAGCAACGCATCAAGGAAGGTCGTGCACGCGAGCTTTGGTTGCCGGACTTCTTCGTCGAGGGCGGCATCCAGCACGACTTCTGGCGCGACGGCGTAGGCTCGGAGGCGCCTGCTGGGAGCGTGCAACCCGACAAGTTCGGCTGGGACGTCGGTCTGTTCCTCGCGATTCCGCTTTCCCGCGGTGGGTCTGGGGTCGCGGACATGCGCCAGAGCGCGATTCTGGTCGAACGGCTCACAGCATCGTTCGATCGCGTCGAGCAGAACATCGACACCGGCGTGCGGACCGAGCTCTACAGCGCCGCCGCTGCGCTAGCCTCGGTCGGGCTCACTCGCAAAGCCGCAGAGGCGGCAGCCAACAACTTGGAGCTCGTGACCGACCTCTACCGTCGAGGCAAAGTGCCGCATACGACTACGTTCTGGCTTTGCTCTTCGTGAATCGTGAGGCAGGCCACTTCCGCAACCTCGACACCGCCGAGGCGAAGGACGAGTTCTCTCGGCGTCTCAACGAGTACGTGTTGGCAGCGGAAAGCGCAGACGTCACAGCGCCTCCGACCCCGTAGACATCAACTAGGTTCGGCTCTAAGCTCGCTTCTCCGGAACCCCCCGGGTGAGGTAGTAATGAGAATAGTCGGGCTGCGCGCGCTGCTAGTCCTCACGGTGACTCTATCGTTCGCTCTCGGCTCAAGCGCGGACGCGCAGAAGTCTTCGCGGCCAACGTTCCGGATCATGATGATCGCCGATGGTGAATCGCAGTTATTGGCCGAACGTCAGCGCATGCTCAAGGCCGAGATTCTAGAGCTCATGAAGGAAGACGCGTCGGTGGTCTTCGTGGAGCCCAAGACCGAAACCAACTGGACGCTCGAGGGAGTAGAGGCCGCCTTGAAAGAGGGGCTCGCGGATCGCTCGGTCCACATGATCATCGTGTCCGGATCCATGACAGGTGTCGCGGTTGGCCGGCTTCCCAAGCTCAACAAGCCCGTTCTGATTCCGTACGCTGCGCCGAAGCTGCAGGGTCTGCCCCAGGACGGCGATCGAAGCGGCCGCCGGAACCTCGCCTACATCACTGGTCTCTTGAATTTCGAGCGGGAGATCAAACAGCTCCGCGAGATCGTGCGCTTCGATCGCATGACATTGATCGTCGGCGAGGAAGTGGTCAAGCACCTCGAGGCGGCCGAGCAGCCCGTTCAACTTGCAAGCCAGCACCTCGGCATCGAGACACATCTCGTCGTTGCTGGAGAAAGCGCACAGGCGACTCTCGATGCCATTCCCGAAGACACCGAGGCCATCTACATCGGCCCATTCTTCAGGTGGAGCGACGACGAGATGCAGCTCCTGGTCGATGGCATCAACGCCCAAGCCCTGCCTTCGTATGCGGGCGGAGGAGTGAAATGGGTCGAGCGGGGGGCCCTCGCTACGATGGAAACCCAGGAAGACGAAATCCGCCGGATGCGACGTGCGGCCATCTTCGTCCAGCGCATCTGGATGGGCGAGCCAGCGAGGTCGTTCCGCATCTCGTTCGAGCAGCGACCGGTGCTCGTCATCAACATGGCAACCGCCAAGGCGATCGGAACCTGGCCGCGCTTTGCGGTGATGGCGGAAGCGCGAATGATCAACGATCAGTCCGGAACACGCGGCCCCCTCATCACCCTCGAGAGCGCGATGCGCGACGCGGTGCGCGTGAACCTCGACTTGATGGCGCAGGGTCTCGAGATCGACGCGAGCTACGAGGGCGTCAAGGTGTCGCGAGGCGCCTGGCTTCCGCAAGCCGGGGCCGACGGGAACTTCCTGATCAACGATCCCGCCGTCTCGAACTCTTTTGGTCAGGCACAGCGCCAGTTCACTTGGGGCATCGGCGGCTCGCAGCTGCTCTACTCTCCTCAGGGGCACGCCGACCTGCGCTTTCGTCGAGACACCTACTGGAGCACCGAACACGACTACATCGCTGCGCGGCTCGATACGATGCTGGAGTCCGGCGAGGCGTATCTGAACGTGCTCCGCGCCAAGAACACCGAGCGCGTCAATCGCGACAACCTCAAGCTCACGCGAAAGAATCTCTCGCTAGCCGAAACGCGGAACACCATCGGCGTAGCCGGCCGCGAAGAAGTCTTCCGCTGGCAGACCCAAATTGCCGAAAGCCGTTCCAGCGTCATTGGTGCGAGCGCGACTCGCAACCGGGCCGAGATCGACCTCAATCGCATCCTGAACCGCCCATTGGAGGCCCCATTCCGGGTGCCTCCGCCGGAAGACGTTCGCGCAGTCACACCGGGAAGCGACCCAAGGCTCACCAAGTACCTGGAAGACCCGTGGTCCTTCAGAGTCTTCCGCGAGTTCATGGCCAAGGAGGCGCTCCTGAATTCGCCGGAGATCCGCAGCATCGACAGTACGATCAGCGCCCGTGATGAGCTGCTCAAGGGCGAGCGTCGCCAGCTCGGCATTCCGGACATCGCGGTCATCGGCGGGTTCACGCACGTTCCGTACGCCGGAGGCGCGGGCGCAGAGCCGCCTCCCGCCACCTCGGGCTTCGACTTCCCGGGACGCCAGACGTTCACGTGGAACGTGGGCGCGCAAGCCACGCTCACCCTGTTCGACGGAACGTCCAACTACGCGCGCATCCGTCGAACCTTCCGCGAGCTCGATCGCCTGCACACCGACCGAGCGGTGATCGCGCAGCGGCTCGAACAAAACGTGCGGTCCGCGCTGCATCAGGCCGGCTTTTCCTACGCCAATATCGAGCTGACTCGTGATGCCGCAGAAGCCTCGGCGCGAAACTTGGAGTTGGTCACCGACCTCTACCAGCGCGGCGCGGCCGACATCATCCAACTCGTCGACGCCCAGAACCAAGCACTCGGCGCCGCACTGGCGGCGGCAAACGCGCTCTACGACTTCTTGATCGATGCGCTTCGAGTGCAACGCGCCGCGGGGGCCTTCTCTCTCGAGGGCACACAGGAATATCGCGACGATTTCATCAAGCGAATCGACGCCTTTACGGCAGCGAAGAAGCGCCAAGGCCAGACGAGCCAGCCGACGACCGAACCGACCCGAGTCAACCCACGGGAGCACAACTGATGGCAAAGAAACTTACTCTCATTGCGATGGCCGCCGTCTTGGCGGTCCTCGGATGCGAGGACGTACAGGAAGAACCCGAAGTCATTCGTCCGGTCCGTTACGTGGTGGTCGAAGGGAGCGATGCAGCAACGCATCGCACGTTCTCCGGTGTCTCGAAGGCCGGGCAAGAGAGCCGGCTGAGCTTCCAGGTTTCGGGGCAAGTGCTGGAGGTGCCGATCAATGTCGGGGACACCGTGAAGAAGGGCGACACCATCGCTCGCATGGACCCGACCGACTACGCGCTGCAGCTTCAGAATGCTCAAGCTTCGGCCGCGCAGTCGCGGGCGCAGGAACGGAACGCGAAGGCGACCTACGAACGTACGCGCGCGCTCTACGAGAACCAGAACGCCTCCCGGCAGGACCTAGATGCCGACAGGACCGCGTACGAGTCGGGGCGTGCGGGGTTCGAGGCCGCGAACCAGCAAATCCGCCTTCGACAGCGGCAGCTGGGCTACACCCATTTGAAGGCTCCGGAAGCGGGCACGATCGCAACGGTCGACATCGAAGCCAATGAGAACGCGCAAGCCGGTGAGCTGGTCGCCACGTTGCTTGCAGGGGACCAAATCGAAGTCAGCGTATCGGTCCCCGCATCCGTCATTCGCAGCGTGAAGAAGGGCGCCGAGGCCAAAGCGCGTTTCAACTCGTTGGATGGCAGGGTGTTCAAGGGGACGGTGACCGAGGTGGGCGTCGCGAGCGTCGGTGGCGCTACGACATTCCCCGTGACTGTGCGACTCACCGAGGGCCAGGACCAAGTTCGAGCAGGGATGTCGGCGGACGTGACCTTCGTGTTTGCGTCCGAGAAAGGTGGTCCGAAGTACGCTCTTCCGATCAGCGCCGTCGGCGAGGACCGCGAGGGCCGTTTTGTCTTCATGCTGGAGAAGACAGACGATGGCCTCGGCATCGTTCACCGGACCCCTGTCGAAGTTGGCGAGATTCTTTCCG
>JAFDFW010000324.1 GCA_019309605.1 Deltaproteobacteria bacterium
TACGTCGTGGGGATCCGGCTTCCACGCGGCGCCGAGTTGTTCCGCGAAAGCGAGCTCGAACACGTGTATCGAATTCTGGCACCGATCGACAAGGTGCTCGCTTACTTCGGGCCCATGATGATCACCGGCAATGTAGAACGGCGCGGTAAGGGCGCGATCTACAAGCGGGCAAGCGTCCGCGGCGCCGAGGTCAATCCCACGAAGGTCGATGTATCGATTCTCGAAGTGGGCAACAGCCTGACCCGAATCTCGGTGACCGAACTCCCGCCACCGCCGAAGCACGTGCCAAGCTCCGACCGAACGAAGGCCGCGGCCAAAGAGTCGTTCCGGACGCTCGACTGAGGTCGTCAAAGCCCGCGATAGGCGGCAAAGGTACACTGCACCGCGCCGGCGCTGAGTGATTGTGTGACGACCATGCCGGTGGACACCCGCCCTGGGTCGTCCATTCGCCGTAGCCGCTCGACCAACACGGCCACGCGACGCACCCAAACGCGGCTCCGAAGCTCGGGCACCGCGACCTGGCAGGCGACGGGTCCGTGAGGAAACGCGGCTAGCAACCCGTGAAATCGTTTGACAGTAGCGCTCGACACTTGGCCGTCGGACGTGAAGAAGCGCTCGGAGCGGATCAGCACGCCGCCGCCCACGCGATCGGCTGCGAATCCCGTTACGAGCGCGGTTTCGACGAGCTCGGTCGAGGCCCCGGGGCGGGGCTCGGGCCATTGCGCGCGCATCTCGCCGATCAGTCCCTCGGTTCTCAAGAGGAGCGCCTCGGCTGCCTTGGCGGACCGAGAGCGTTTGCGCGCGATGACATCGGCGCGCTCGCGCAAGGGCGAGAGCTGCGCATCGGTTGCGCCGAGGGCCTCCGCGAGGGCGAGGTTGAGCTGCACCCGCGTCAAGATGGCGTCCAGCGTGGCGTCATTCACGGTGGAGCCTTCGCTGAGGGCCGACAGTCGCTCGGCCTCCTGGAGCGCCACAGCTCTGGCCTCATAGCGGGAGATATCGTGTGCCACGATCGCCGAGGCTTCCTGGTCACGGGCAAGTTGTTTGGACCAGCGCTCCTCTTCGCGCTGAAGCTCCGCGCGGCGTCGATCCAACTGCACGCGTTCCGCTTCTGCGCCCGCCGCGGCCAACCAAAGCCGAGCTTCGGTGCGCCGGTCGTCAGCCGCCGGATCGTCCTTACGCCGCTGCGCCTCCTCGGCTTCGGCCCAAGCGGTCTGCGCTTGGTCGTAGAGGTCCGGAGCATGCTCGCGAGCGAGCTCAGCGGTGGGAGATCCAAAGAGCAAGTCCGCAGTCCGGGCCGTTTGCTGGGCGGCACACGCCAATCCAATGGCACACAAACCGAATAGGGCCGAGCGAAGCTTCACTGCAGCTCCCCTCCTCGCGCCAGCGAAGCTCTGTCCCTCATCAACGCTTCGAGGACGCGTCGCTGCGCATTAGCGCGCTCCCGTGTGGCGGTGAGACGCCGTTGCGTCGCAAACAACTGGGCCTGCACGCTTCGGCGTTCGAGTTGGCGCTCGGCCAACACCATCGCGGCTCGGGCGATTTGCTGCGCTCGCGAAACCACGTTTGCGTCTTCAACCCGGTGCGTCGCCATCTCCAAAGCGCGCCGCGCTTGCTCGAGCGCAGCCTTGGCATACTTCGCATCTTCCCGCGCCTCGATCCGCCCGAGCCTCAATTGAAGTTGCGCGGTCTGGGCGCGCAACGTCGCTCCGTCGGCGACCCCCGATGCACCAGGAAAAAGGCAGACGAGGCAGATCAGACACAGGCCGGCGCACGTCGTGCGCGCCCAACCATGCTCATTGATACGAGAAACGAAGCTCGTAATCGCAGATACGATACACGTCGCCTTCTTCAATGCGCTTGGATTCGACACGTTGACCCGCGAACTCGATTCCATTCGTGCTGCCCAAGTCTTTCATGAAGTACACGCCATCGTGAAACACGACCGCCGCATGCCTTCGCGAGATGTTGCCATCGCGAATCGCGAGGTCAGCGCTTCGCGCGCCTCGCCCAATGATAAACTCGTCTTTTTCGACGGGGAAGGTTTGGTCGTTGAACTGGAGCACCAAGGCGCGACGACCCACCGCATCGGACGGCCGGTGCCCGGGAAGCGGCGGTGGTGCGGTCATGCGCGGTTGCGCCGTTGGCCGGAGTGAGGGCGCTGGCGTCAGCACGGGAGCCAGCCGCGCATCGATGGGCGGCGCACTCATGGGCGCGGCGCCGGCCACGGCCGAGCCCACCAGCTCTTGCGCATCGACGGCTGCGACGGTCTGCTCACGAGCACGCGCGTACTCTCGCATCGCCTCGTTCATGAGATAGTCAACCGAGCACTCGAGCTCGGAACTCATGCGATCGAAGATCTCGAAAAGATAGTCGCGGCACTGAAAGGCACGCACCGTTTTTCTGTCGCCTTGATCACCCATCGCTTCGATCACTCACTTTTTGTCACCCTGCTCGCGCGTCCGAAGCGCCTTGATCGCCGCGTCCGCAACGTCACCCACCGTCTTCACCGGCGGGTTCAGCTCCGACCAGCCTTCTCCAGAAACTTCGCCCTCATCCGACGTCAGTCGTCTCATTGCAGGGACCTCTGCCTCCCCGCCTCTGCGTTCAAGATAGCGCAATGCGACCACACGATTCCACCACTGTTGCGAATCGAGCAGTGTCAGGACGGTCGATGTAGGTGGAGGAGTCATTTGGCTCATCCTGGTAGCGTAGCCCTCGAGCTCCTCGGGCTCGTACTGGATCCCCGCAGCAGCCGGTAATCGTTGGGAAAATGGCTCGATGGTTGAAGGCCCGCCCAAAGACACGACCAGCTCGCCTGCTCTCCAACGAAGACGCTTCGTGAGCTTGTCGTTGGCCGAGCAGGAGGCAGCTGTGCACCCTGGGCGCTCCACCAGCGGCCAAAGCCGGGGGATCGCGGCACGACTTCGGATGTCTCCAACCCGGTCAAAGGCGTAGTCACGAACCTCGATCGAGTTGCTCGAATCAAGCGCGATCGAAAGGAGCCGGTTGAGGTGCGGACGGGTCACGTGCCCCTCGAGCGCCTTGAGGGCGGTGGCCCGGCGCGCGTTGAGGCGCTCGACCCAGGCTTTCGCGTCGCTCCCTCCTGGCTTGGTATCGGCAATGGCCAACAGCCGTGTCGCGACCGCTTGCTGATCGCCGAGGTAACGCATGGCCGGGAGCGCGCCTTGGTTGATGTAGTTCTCGCGATTGTAGAGCGCCAAGGAATTGACGCGCTTGTCGTCCGCCTTCTCACCGGAGGCTTCGATCGACTCGCGAATCTGTGCCGCGAGCCACTTCACGAAGGCAGCCTTCTCCATTTTTTGTTCGATGGCCACGAGCCGCTTGCCCGCGCGCTTTTTGGTTTCGTCATCGCCGTCTTCCCCGATAATTTCGGCGATTTTGATCATCGCCTGCGGAGGCATCTGCTCATGAAGCGCGTCGACGAGCATGCCCGCCGCCTCTGCGCCGAGCGCTCGCGTCACCTGCTCGGCGCTGTAGTCTCCGGCGAGGCTGCGGCCTTCGAAATCGGCTGAATACCAACCCACGACCGAACGAATGAGCGCGTCCCTAGTTTCCTCGGGGGCGTACGAAATCACCATGTACGCAGCGTCCTTCGCGCGAACTTGCGTGGGGTCAGGGCCATTGGCGGCCTCATCCGGCTCCTCGGACAACAGCGCTTCCAAGCGCGGGATCATCCCCCCCACGATCGCCTCACTCGCGGCTGCGTCGTCACTGCGAAGGTCATCGAGCGCTCCCTTGAGAAGAGCGAGCGCATCGACGTCGCTGCGATCCATCTCGACGATCGCAAGCGCGGCTTCCGT
>JAFDFW010000325.1 GCA_019309605.1 Deltaproteobacteria bacterium
TTGCTGACGATGACGCTGCGGAGGTAGGGCAGGCCGCCGACGTGCAGCTTGATGTCTTGGAACTCGGGCCGCTCCAAGCCTTCGCGGAGCTCGTCCATCGCCTTGCGCATCTCGCGCGGGTCGAGCTCGGGCAACTGCAGGGCGATGCCCGCCACGGTGTGGTCCTCGTCGATCAGCCGGCCGACCAGGAGCGGGTTGCCAGCGATCGCCGCGGAGAGCTCGGCGGCTTCCTCTTCGGTGACCTCTACGCCCTCGACGATCGGGTCGGTTTGGAGCTCGGCGGAAAGGGCAGGGCCCACTTGAGCGATGCCGCCCGGGAAGCGTTCGGGATCGCTTTCGACGATGTCGAGGAGGGCGTTGAATGCCTCGTCTTCGAGATCGCCCTGGGCGTCCACCTCCTCCTCTGCCTCGTCGAGAGAATCGAGGTCGTCCAGATCGTCCAGGTCATCGAGGTCGCCTTCATCCCCGGGCCCCCCCACTTCTTCGAGGCCATCCAAGCCGTCGAGATCGCCGTCGCCGTCGTCAGTGCCCCCTTTGATCCGGCGTGGGATGTTCAGGGTGGTGATGCCCGCGACCTTCTCGACCCAGGGCTTGTCGGCGAAATACAGGGAGAGATTGTGGATCTGCTGGAGGGTCTCCCGGGACAGGACGTCGTCCGCCTCGACCAGGATGAGAACGGCCACGCGCCGCTTGCCAAACCACTCCTGGAAGCGCTGCTGGATCAGCGCATACTCCTCGCCCTCAAACGAGGAAAGGAGGCTTTCCGGGGCCGGATCGGTGGTTAGCTTCGGAATTTGGGTCGCGAACGCAAGGGTCAGCAGAACCGAGACCCAAACCACGAGTTTCCGGCGCTCGGTCACGAGCTTCGCAAGCCAATTCAACGTTTGCTGGCGTCGGGACACGAGCCTGTATGCCTGTTGGGAGCGCGGCTCGCAAGGTTCTTGTCACCGGCTTGACAGCCCCATTGGGCAGGGCTAACACCCGCGTCCCTACGGGGAGGATATTAGTGGCCAACCACGCTTCAGCAAAAAAGCGAGTCCGTCAGACGGTCAAGCGAACCGCGCGCAATCGACAAATCCGCACCTACGTCCGTACGTGTGTGAAGCGTGTGCACGCAGCCGTCGAGCTAGGTGATAACGACGCCGCGAAGAAGGCGCTCATCGAGGCGATAAGCCGTATCGATGGCGCGGTTTCGAAGGGCATCTTCCATCGCAAGACCGGCTCGCGTTATATCTCCAGGCTGACTCACCAAGTCAACGGCCTCCAGAGCTGAGCCCCAAGGCCGCCTCCGCGGCGGTTCGCCTCAGCTGCGATCTGCGCAGAGCGCGAGGACTGCGTCCTGTAGGATGACGTCCGGCGGGCGCTTGCTGCCTTTGAGTGCACGGTCGGTTTCTGCGATCAGGGTGAACGCTTCTCCGAGGCTCTCCGCTGTGAATTGCCGTGCCGACTC
The DNA here is from genome assembly GCA_019309605.1 of Deltaproteobacteria bacterium. Classification (GTDB taxonomy): domain Bacteria; phylum Myxococcota_A; class Polyangia; order Polyangiales; family Houyiibacteriaceae; genus SG8-38. The sequence continues at coordinate 1,451 of JAFDFW010000325.1, forward strand.
GGTGAGGTCGCCTGCTTTGAAGGGTGGGGCGCCCGCACGCTTGGCCGCCTCCTGGGGGCGTAGGCCCTCGGACAGTGCCTCGCGCATACGGGCGACGATCCGTAGCTGTCTCGAAACCATAGCGAGCAGGCGGAGTGGAGGCTCGCGGTCGTCGAGGAGTGACTGCGCCGCTGCGATGCCCTTGCGACGGTCCTTGAGCCCGATCGCATCGACTAGGCTCCAAATCGACTCTACCCGGATTCGCGTCACGCAGGTCATCACGGCCTCGGCGTCGATGCGCTGACCTGCGCCGACGAACAGCGACAGGCGTTCCATCGCGTCGTCGATCGCGGCGAGGTCGTCGCCTACTGCGTCGAGTAGCGCTTCGATTGCTTCTGGTGCGATGTGGTGCTCTCGCGCCGTCGCTTCCGCGCGGATGAACTCACGCAACTCACGTCCCCGAAGCGGCTTGGCGTCAATGAGATAGCCACTCTTCTTGGCGGCCTTGGCGAGCTTGGCCCGCCCGTCGAGCTTGGTTGCCGTGAGCAGGAAACACGTGGAATCGCTCGGATCGTCGAGGTATTCCGCGAGATTCGTCTGTTCCGTGGGCGTCATCGCGTCGACGTGGCGCAACAGCACGAGGCGCATGTCGGCCATCATGGGGAGCGTCCGTGCGGCAGAGATCACGCTCGCGGCATCAAGACCCTTGCCGTCGAACACCTCGATGTTGAAGCCGGGCGCGCCCATCGAATCGACCGCCTTGCGCACGGCGTCGACCACCCGCTCGATGAGCAGACGCTCCGTTCCGACCAGAACGTATACGGGGTCGAGCGAGCCCTTCGAGGCCCTCTTGGTGACGTCATTGAGGCTTGGCACTACTCAGCGGGCTTCGTCATCCGAGAAGGTGACTTCGCCGCTGTGTTGTACCCTGTCCCCGAGAATTTGAAAGCGGTAACGACCGACCTCTTGCCGGCGCACGGTGACCACCATCTCGAGCCGCCGGTTGGGCTCGAACTGAGGGCGATTGAGCCGAAGCTTGTGTACGATCGTGCGCTGATTTCGGTCGTTCACGAAAACCGTCATAGTGGGAGCGATGAATTTCCGCTCGGCGGTCTGAATGTCATAGAACAGGACCTCGAACTCGGAGTCGCCCACCGGAGCGTTGAAGTTCGCTACGAGGGTTGCCCTCCACTGGCGGTCTTCGACGGGCACGTCCGTCGTTTCGCGTAGCCGGATGGCCTTGTTCGACTGGGCGAAGCGAATGACGCCCGACTCGGAGAGGGTGCGCGGCACGCCCTTCTGTGTGAGATAGATCTTCGCCCGGAGGCCTTGGGCTGCGTCGGCGGCTTGCCACGGGGTGGCTGAGGCGACGAGGGCGGCCAGAACGGTCGTGACGAGTGCGAGACGTGGATTCACAGCTTGCTCCTGGGGTTGCGGTCCAGGTTCAAACTAGCAACTGGAACTTTACAGTGACAGGGTGTTAAGGTGGGCAAATGTAGGATTTGCCCCTCTGTTCGATTCGAGGGCCGCCAAAAAGTTGTGCCCCAAGGCGGTGACAGCTAACTCCGACGCAGGGACGGAGCTCGATGACGACGGTCGGTGGGGGTGTAAAAGGACTGGTCGCGCGCGCGCAGCGCGAGGCGCAGAGGCGCGCGCATAGCCCATCTACGGCCTATCTAGTTCTCGTCATGCTGCAGGCCGGGGGGCCGATGGGGAAGCTCCTGTCACAACTCGGCGTGAAGGAGAGCGATCTGTTGAGCGCGATTCGCGTCGTCGACGCAGAGCCTACGAGCGCGCTCGAACGCGCGGTCGAGCGTGCATACCGGCTCGCCAAGGCGACGGAGGCGCCGGAGGTGCTGCCAGCGCACCTTCTTCTCGCGATAGCGCGCGATGCACGGAGCGCAGGGCATCGAAGTCTCGACGTGATCGGCGCTGGTTCCCGGCGTGTCCAAGCAGCCGTGCAGAGCGTGCTTCAACCAGAGGATGCGCATAGCGCGCCAACCGCCACGTACATTAGGCCGGCTGCCTCGTTCCCCGCTCAACCGAAGGCGAAGCCGTCCCGCCCATCTGCGCGCAGAACGGCTGAGCCTGCGCCGCTGATCGAGTTGCGGATCGAGAATCCTGAAGAGGAACCGATCCTCGAGGCGCCCCCTGAGGCGCCCGGCGAGGCGTTGGAAGATGAGCTGATCGTTCCCTCGTCGTCGCCGTTCGCCCTCGATGCCGGCAAGTATCCAACGCTCGCGAAGCTCGGCCGGAACCTGACCGAGATGGCTTCGCTAGGACGCATCGATGAGGTCATCGGACGTGACGATGAAATCGAACGGCTCCTCGACGTGCTGGCTCGCAGACGCTCGAACAATCCGATTCTCGTGGGCCCGCCTGGTGTGGGT
>JAFDFW010000326.1 GCA_019309605.1 Deltaproteobacteria bacterium
CTGCAGTTCAAGAGCAGCGTGGATGGAAATCTCCTATTCGAGAATGTGGTTTCTATGGTGGTGCGAGGCGCGGGTGGCCTTGGCGACCACGGCCCCAAACGTCCCGACACGGCGCAGCCGCCCGATCGAGCGCCGGACAAGCAGGTGAAGATTCAAACCGAGGGGCGGCAGGCACTCGTCTATCGGCTGTCCGGCGACTGGAATCCGTTGCACGCGGATCCGGAGATCGCGAAAGCGGTCGGGTTCGAGCGACCCATTCTTCATGGTTTGTGTACTGTCGGATGCACCGTCCGGGCCGTCTTACGGGAGCTTTGCAACAACGATCCGGCGGCGATTCGCTCGATCGCGGTGCGCTTCAGCAAGCCGGTTTTGCCTGGGGACCTTCTGACCGCGGAGCTGTGGACGGAGGGCAAGACGGTCTTCCTGCAGACGAAGAACGAGTCCGGTGACGTCGTTCTGAAGAACGGAATGATCGAGCTCGCGTAAACTCCGAGCACTAAAACCCTTGTCAACGGCGGTTCGTTTAACGTAAGGAGAGCGATACAGCTTTATGTCGGAATTCCCTGTCTCCTTCACGCTCGAGTACCCGTACACGAGAACCCCCGGACCGGTGATCGGGCCCTTCCTGACGGGGCTTCGCGATGGTCGCATCCTGGGTATTCGTTGCGGCAGTCGCGTTCTGTGCCCCCCGATGGAGTTCGACCCGGACACGGGCGAGACTCTGAGTCCGGATTTCGTCGAGGTTGGGCCTTCGGGGCGGGTCGAGAACTGGACCTGGATCGCCGAGCCCACGCGCAAGCATCCATTACAGGAGCCCTTTGCCTTTGCGCTGGTGAAGCTGGATGGCGCAGACACCGCGATAACCCACGCCGTCAAAGCCGCGGGCCCGGAGGCCATGTCCACCGGCATGCGGGTGACGGCCCAGTTCCGTGAGGAGCGCGTGGGTGCCGTTTCCGATGTCTATTTTGTGCCCGAGGGCGACGCCCGGGAGCAGGCCATCGAGCCGGGGGAGGGCGAGGTCGAGATCACCACGCACCTGATCTCGCTCACCTACGAGGGGAAGCTCCACCCGCACAACGCCCGCTACGCCCAGGGGCTGCTCGATGGAAAGTTCATCGGACAGCGCAGCCCCGTGAGCGGAAAGGTGGGTATTCCGAGCAGGGGCTACGACCCGATTGCGCGCGTGGTGTTGACCCCGGCTGACGACGTGGAGATTTCGCCCACGGGCACGGTTGTTTCCTACACGGTGATCACGCCGATCCAGTACCGCGGCCAGACAGAGACGGAGCCCTACATCAGCGCGACCATTTTCCTCGATGGCTCGGACCAGGCGCTCCCGCAGCAGGACATTCGGGACATCCCCTTGGATGAGTTCCGGGTGGGCATGCGCGTGCGTGCGATCTTCAGGCCTCCCGCCGAGCGCAACGTCGACGCCGTGGACAACGATTGGATGTACCCGACCGTCGGGGATGTGGTCGAGCGCTGGGCGCCGACTGGCGAACCGGATGTACCCATGGATCAGATACCGGAGACCATGTAACGATGGCCGAAGACATCGCGATCGTCGCTTTTGCGCAGACGCCCTCCTACCGCTCGTACGGCGACTCCGAGGCCTCGCTGATCATGGGGATCGTGAACCAGATCCTCGGGGATGTGGAGATCGACCGATACGACATCGACTTCACGATTGCCGGCAGTTGCGACTACCTGTTGGGCCTTCCCTTCTCCTTCATCGCGAACGTGGACGGCTACGGTGCTTGGCCGCCGATCTACGAGTCTCACGTCGAGATGGACGGAGCCTGGGCGCTATTCGAAGCCTTCGTGCGTCTGCAGTGTGGCGACATCGATTCCGCCCTGGTCGTGGGCTCCGGGAAGTCGTCGTCGGGCGTGCCCCGCGAGATCTTTCCTCTCCAGACCGATCCCTACGTCAGCGCACCCCTTGGCCTCGATCCGGTCTCCGTCGCGGGGCTTCAGGCGCGTGCGTTGCTCGAAGCCGGAAAGGCCACGGAGCGCGACTTCGCTGAAGTCGTTTCGCGCAGCCGGCGCGACGGGCTCTCGAATCCCCACGCGCAGGTCGCCAAGGACGTTTCCGTCGAAACCCTCCTGAAGGAGCCGTACTACGCATCGCCGCTGCGCAAGCATGACCTACCACCGATCTCCGATGGGGCGGCGGCCGTGCTCATCGCGCGCGGCGAGCTTGCGCGGAAGCTTTGCGACAAGCCGATTTGGATCCGCGGCATCGACCACCGAATCGAGTCTCACCATCTGGGCTTGCGCGACTTGACGGATTCACCCTCGTCGCGGATTGCCGCCACCAACTTGGGTCTCGACCCTGGCTCGCTCGACGTAGCGGAGCTCTGCGTTCGCTACAGCCCCGAGGAGATCGTGTTGCGCCAGGCGCTCGAGCTTGGCAACGGCACCCAGATCAACCCCTCTGGTGGTCCACTCTGCGGGCACCCGGTCATGGCGACAGGGCTCACGCGTGTCATCGAGGTGGCGCGCCGCATCCGCAACGGAGAGGCGGGCCGCGGCCTCGCACATGCGGCCAGTGGCGCTGCCCTACAACACAACCTGCTCTGCATCTTGGAAGGAGACGCCTGATGGCTGAGCGTTGTGCCGTTATCGGACTCGGACAGACCAAGTACGACCGCTGCCTCCCGATTTCGATGGACGGCCTCGTCCGCCAGGCTGCGCTGCGCGCGCTCGAGGATGCGGAGCTGACCTTCGCGGATATCGACGCCATCGTGCTCGGCAAGGCCCCCGACCAACTCGAGGGCGTGATCATGCCCGAGCTCTCGCTCTGTGACGCTCTGTGCGCCGTGGGCAAGCCCATGCACCGCGTGCACACCGCGGGCTCGGTCGGCGGCTCCACGGCGATCACCGCGGCGACGCTCATCGAGAGCGGCATGTACAACACGGTGCTCACCGTGTCCTACGAGAAGCAGAGCGACGGCAACTTCATGTGGGCGCTCAGCGGAGGCCGTAGCGGAGGCCAAGGCGCCGGGGGCTCCTTCGCGCCGTGGATCCGCAACTACATGAAGAGGAGTGGCGCGCCGGAGCACATTGGTTGGCAGGTCGCGGTCAAGGATCGCTTGAACGCGCTCAAGAACCCTTACGCTCACCTTCACCTGAAGGACATCTCCATCGAGGCCGTGAAGGAGAGCCCGATGCTTTGGGATCCCCTCCATTTTTTGGAGTCGTGCCCCTCCTCCGACGGTGCGGCCGCCATGGTGATGACGAACGCAGCGGGTGCGAAGCGCTCGCCACGACCATCTGCGTGGGTGCTCGCCCACGCGAAGCGGACCGAGGCCGGCGTGTTCCCGGGTCGCGACCCGGTGATTCCGGTGGCAGCCATGGATTGCGCAAAGGCCCTGTACAAGAAGGCCGGCATCACCGACCCGCGCCGGCAGATCGACTGCGCCGAGCTCTACGTCCCGTTTACATGGTTCGAACCCATGTGGCTCGAGGCCCATCTGATCGCCGAGCCGGGGGAAGGCTGGAAGATGGTCGACTCAGGCGCCACCGAGATTGGCGGGGACTTCCCCGTGGACATGTCGGGCGGCGTGCTCTCCTCGAACCCCATAGGCGCGTCGGGAATGATTCGCTGCTTGGAAGCGGCAAACCAGGTGCGCGGCACCGCTGGCGACTATCAAGTCGAGGGCGCACGCGTTGCTCTCGCCCAGGCCTACGGTGGCCCCTCGAGCTACTTCGCGATGTGGATCGTGAGCTCGGAGCCGAACCCGACGTTTAAGTAGAGAGGCGGGCGGGCCTTGACGAAGCGACGAGACGACGGATGGGACGACCTCCTGTCAGGCCGCGAAGGGTCGCCTGAACGCTCGGGAGCGAGTGGCACGCTTGTGCGACGAGGGAACGTTCAAGGAGGTCGGCGCGCTCGGCGGTGGTGCGCATCCGGCCGGAGGAGATCCGGTGCCCGGCGATGCCCTGGTGGGCGGAGTGGCTCGCGTCAACGGCCGTTCCGTCGTCGTAGTCGCCGAGGACTTCACCGTCCAGGGCGGGTCGATCGGTCACGTGAACGCAGCCAAGCGCCTCAGGCTCGCGAAGCTGGCTCAGCAAGAACAGGTCCCGCTGATCCTACTGCTGGACGGCGCAGGCGAGCGCGCATCGAACATGTTCGAACGCTACCCCTTCGCACCGAACGACCTGCAGATCGTCGCTGACCTTCAAGGCCAGGTGCCCGTCGTCACGTTGGTGCTCGGCGTCTCCGCCGGTCACGGCGCGCTCACCGGGGTCTTTGCAGATCTGATCATCATGACCGAGGGCGCATCGCTCTTCGCCGCCGGTCCGCCGGTGGTCCTTGGCTCGCTCGGCATCCAGGTCACCCCGGAGGAGCTTGGCGCCGCCCGCACACACACTGTGGAAAGCGGGGTGGCCCACAACCTCGCCGCGGACGAGGACGAAGCCCTCAGCATGGCGCGTCGCTTTCTCTCCTACTTGCCCCAGCATGCCGGCGCCCCGCACCCTGAGGCCCCCGCCGGATCCGACACCGACGAGCGGCGTCTGGACAGCATCCTCGACACGATTCCGGCGAATCATCGGCGAGGGTACGACATGCGCCCGGTGCTCGAGCAAGTCGTCGACGCGGGATCTCTGCTGGAGGTCCAGCCTCTCTACGGAGGATCGATCGTCACGGCGTTTGCACGGATCGGAGGCCGGTCGGCCTTGATTGTGGCGAGCCAGCCGGCGGTTCACGCCGGGGCGATCACGGCCGAATCAGCCGAGAAGGCGACTCATTTTCTGCGGGTTGCGGCATCGTTCGGACTTCCCGTCGTGTTCCTTACCGACACCCCGGGTGTGATGCCCGGACCCGAGGCGGAACGAGTGGGAACGCTCAGGGCGGCAGCGGGGATGTACCTCGCCCAGCGCGCGATCCGCGCGCCCAAGGTGCACGTCA
>JAFDFW010000327.1 GCA_019309605.1 Deltaproteobacteria bacterium
AAAGAAGCGTCGGCGCCCTGCCCCATCGGAAGGGTCAATCGATGCGGTGGAATTCTTTGAGAGCATCGATGGGCCGATGACCCTCGGCGGCATGCTCTGGAGCCTTCGCATGTGTGACGAGATCAGCCAGTCGGAGTTTGCGAGGAGGCTGGGCGTCAGCCGTTCGCATCTCTGCGACGTCGAGAAGGGGCGCAAGCTCGTGAGCCCGGAGCGCGCGGCGGCTTGGGCGAAGGTTCTTGGTTTTCCGGAGACTGTGTTCGTGAAGTTGGCGCTTCAGGAGCAGCTGGACCGGGCCGGGGTGAAGATGAACGTGCAGGTGGAGGCGGCGTAGGCACGCGAACAGGCAGGGCACTTGTGTCGGTTTGTAGGCGGATCGCCCTACCCGTCAGACACCCTGCCTCTCGAGCCATCGCGTGAGGAACGCGTACTCCTTGGCGCGGGCGCGTTGTAGCTCTTTGTCGATGGTCGATTCGATGAGGCTGCCGAGGCCGAAGATTTTGGCTTCGATGGAGAAGGTGTCGGTGCGGCGGCAGTGGCCGTCGCTGGAGGCTTCGATGCGGGCGGTGCCGTGCATGGTGACGGCGTCTTTTCGCGGCTTGCTCTTGGGATCCAGGTTCGCGGGCTGCACCATGCGCCAGGTCCACTCGCCGCTCGCGCGGTCGAGGGTGCCATGTTCTTCGTAAGCGAAGCTGTCGCCGATGAGCTTCGCGACCGGAACCGGGAGCGTCATCTTGGGGACGATGCGGAGCTTGCGGGAGGTGTCGGCAATCTCGAGGACGTCGAACGCGCGGGATTCGAGCTCCTCGACGTAGAGGGCGCGGAGGTAGGACTCATCCAAGAAGGACGCCCAGAAGGTGTCGGGTGTGCACGGGAGCACGGCGGATGCGGTGGAGGTTTTCATGTGGGGGGGGGGCGAGGGGCCTTGGGGCGGTTACTGGGTTCGCGACACGTAGACGACGAGGGAGCCGTCTGCGGCGCGACTGACTTGGAGGGTCCACGGACGGCAGCAGACGTCGCAGTCCTGAATGAGCTCACCTTCGCTTTGCGGGTCGATGTATACGTCGACGTTCTCGAAGCAGTAGGGGCAAGCGACTCGCGCGGTGTCATCCATCGGGGCCCTAGGATACACGAGGGGGCCCGCTCAACGTGCGTCCGTTGGGTTGGCGAAGTTGCGAAGCTGCTGCGCCTTCTTCGGGCGATGTGGAGGCGCTGTGACCTAGGGGTCACGGCTCGGGCAATGCCGACCGGAGCCTTTCGGGGGGGGTGGGGGCGACCCAATGTTGCCGCCCTGGCGCGGGGCCCGCTATGCTGTCGCGACGTCGCGTCTGGAAACCGCGTACGGGAGGGGTTTATGAAGAATTGGTATTGGATGTTTATGGTCTTGTCGTTGGGATTGGCTGCGCAGGGGTGCAGTGACAGTGACAACGCGAACGGTGGCGGCAGCGGTGGAAGTGCCGGGACAGGCGGCGCGGGTGGCGACGGCGGCGCGGGTGGCGTTGCGATGGATGCTGACCGCGATGGCATTCCGGATGACGAGGATCCGACGCCGAATGGGTCCACCAACAACAAGCTCAACGGCACCAACAGCGGCGGCGCGGCAACGGTGGTCGAGACCACCGCGACCCTTGGAAACGGCGAAGAGGACGTGGAGTACGTCTACGAGAGCGACCTCACGCTCGGGTGTGATGACTCGTGGTATCCGCAGGGCACTCTGTGCGACGAGCCAGACACGACCGACAGCCCGACGACGAGCACTAAGACGGACTACGACAGCGGCGCGAGTTGGTATGCGGAGCCCGACCCCGGCGACGAAGGGCCGATTACCGGGTTCCTGGTCGTCGATGCCTGCAGCGACGCCTCGTGCGAGGCAGTCGACTTCAATGAAGCGCGCGTCTTTCAGATGTTTAGTGACGGGAAAACCACGCACGTGCGCGTCTCGGTCCATGCCGAGCGGGGCGATACCGCGCCTTCCTGGGATGACGCCGGATGGATGACGGTCACCGATTTCGAAACGATCGGCGCGGGAACGAACATCGACTTCTACATCGTGGAAGACCCGACAGTGATTTCGACCGGCCCGCGCGTGACGCGCTACGTGCGACTCGAGACCCGAAACGACGGCTCGCTCGCCGGTGACGATGACGACGGATCCTACATCGAGTTTCGCTCTGTGAAGTTGTTCTCGGTGTCGGCACCGGAGTAGAGCCGGCGTCTCATTCATGGCATGACGGGCCCCGCTTCGAACACGAAGCGGGGCTTTCGTTTGGACCGTCGGGGTTCCGAGTTGCAGCGGGGCATGGGGACCAGGGACATCGCGGAGCTGCTAGAGCTGTCGCAGCAGCGGGTGAGTCAGATCGCGCGCGGGACGCGGCAGGCGGGGCGTCAATGGCGGAGCTCAGCTCTTACCTGTTCTGCCGTGTCGAACTCATCAATCTGCTGCGCACGCGTGTTTAGTTGATCCAAAACCGAGACCACCTCGCACGGGGCATGCGAGGTTAGGTTCTGCTATTGAGAAACCGCCGGTATCTCCAGAATCGAGCCGTTCGCAATGAACGTGGAGCCCGCCTGCAAGGTTACATCACCGCCGGTGCGCAGAAGGAACAGCAAGCTCACGAGGACTGCGCCGGCGATCATGCCGCCCTTCCTCGATTTGCCCGTGAATTTCAACGGGCTTTCATCGAGCCTCACGGGCGCGCCACTCGCCGACTGCGTCGATAGGAACGCGACTTCCAACCAGCCGGGCCGCGCAAGCCGAGTGTGTTCCTTCCGAGTTACTCTCGCCGCTACGCGGGTTCCCCTTGCGATCAGAACCGTTCCGTCACTGCGGACGACGTCCTCCGCCACCGCAAACATGCCCGACTCGTTGCTGGTCACCGGGTACTTGCCGACTCCTCGAGAGGTTACATCGCGTAGCGTGACGATCGTGACGGGTGTCCCCGGCAGATCGATGCCCGAAACACTGTAGACCGAACCAGTCGCCTGGCCCGTCGGTCTCACCGTTTTCATAGGGGAGCCGCAGCCCGCGCTCGCAACCGTCAGAGCGGCAATCGCCGTGATAAACACCCTTCGCACCAAGCAACGCATTACAACCTCCCCGGTTTCAACGATCCCAGCGACGAGCCGCTGACAGGTGGCAGGTAGCATCGCCCTCGACCGTCTGTCGATACGTAATTCATGATCAGGTTCGGTGCGTGATTCGCTTGGGGAGAGGCTCACCCTCTCGGACTACCCTGTTTCCGCCTACTTTCGCTGATCTGCTCTCGGCCTTCCGCATGTGCGATGAGATGAGCCAGTTCGAGAAAGGCGAAGCCGATGGCACCTACCGAATCCTCGGCGTCCTAGAGGTAGCTCGGGTTGGTGGGCCTGCGCCTGTTCGCTCGAAGGGAACTGTTGCAGACGCACCCGATTCGCGGGCCGGGGTTTAGGCGCACAACTTGCGGGGAACGACGGGGGAAAGTGGCTGAATGAGGCGAGAATCGCCATCTGCCACTTGGCATTGTCCTTGCGTAGCACTGCGGTGTTGAGTTTTGGCCTGTGAGCTCGGGAGGTTGCTGATGCGTGGTTTCGTCGGATCTGTGTGTGCGGTCGCGCTAGCTGCGCTGTTGGCCGTTGGCTGTAGTGAAACGGACGGCGCCGCCGGGGGTGGCGGGACTGCGGGCGACGGAGGGAGCGGTGGCGCGGCCGGTGAGGGCGGCAGCGGCGGCTTAGCTGGTGCAGGCGGTGCGGGTGGCGCGGCCGGTGAGGGCGGCAGCGGCGGCTTAGCTGGTGCAGGCGGTGCGGGTGGCGCGGCCGGTGAAGGCGGTAGC
>JAFDFW010000328.1 GCA_019309605.1 Deltaproteobacteria bacterium
CCGCGTGCCTGCCTCTGCAACGAAAGATCGATCGTGGTGTGCACCTCATAGCCGCCTTCGCCCAACGCCTCGTCACCGGCAGCGGCGCGCAGCGCCTGTCGCGCGATGGTCAACACTTCGGGCGCACTTCCAGACCCCTCTGGCACCGGGACCGGCTCGACCTTCTCTTTGCGCGCGGCGGCGATCGCCTCCTCGCTCAGGTCGGGCCAGTAGACCTCCCGCTTCGCCTCTAGTTGCGACAGCACGTACTCCTGCCGCCGCTTGGCGGCTTCCGGATTGCGCCGTGGTGAAAGTCGCGTAGGCGCCTGAGGAACTCCCGCTAGCATCGCGGATTCCGCCAGGGTGAGCTCACTCGCGTTCTTGGCGAAGTAATACCGTGCCGCTTCCTGGATGCCGTAGCGCCCGCGGCCAAAGTTCACATGATTGAGGTAGAGGTGTAGGATCTCGTCCTTCGAGAGCTCGCTCTCCAGGCGCCGCGCCAAGATGAGCTCCCGCACCTTTCGCGCCAGGGTGCGTTCGGGGGTCAGGAGCATCAGCTTGACCACCTGTTGGGTGATGGTGCTTCCGCCCTGGGCGGCTCGACCGGCGACGATGTCTCGGCCGACGGCGCGCAGGATACCGTTGTAGTCGAGCCCCTCGTGCTCGTAGAAGTCCGCATCCTCGGCAGCGAGGACGGAGAGAACCATGTGCCGGGGTACCTTCGACATTGGAATCACGGTCCTGCGCTCGGAGAAGATCTCTCCGATGACCTTCTTATGGCGGTCATAGACACGCGTAGTCTGCGGGGGCTTGTAGTCGCGCAAGGCGCTGACGGATGGAAGGTCGCGGCTGAAGTACGCGTACGTGCCCAGGACGACCAGCGCGCCTACCACTAACGCCGCCCCAATCAATTTCGGCAGCACCGAGCCGCCGCTCGGCTTGCGCTTCTTGCGCTTGCTTGCCTTGCGCTTGGTTGGCTTGCGCCTTGTCTTCTGCGGTTGCTTGCCTGCCATCTCGTTCGTCGGCGCCTATAGCATCCCCTGCTTGGCGCCTTCCCCCTAATTCACGACAGTTGGGCGCGCCTAATCATTCCCTAGGAATTTCTCGATCACCTGGTCCGCCTCTTTCACCGAATTCATTAGGAATCTTGCCTTCAGCTCCTCATGCCGTTCGGCCGCCAGACGCGGCCTGCCATCGCGAGCGAGCGTCTGCATGGTGATGGCGGCGGCGACCGAGATGTTGAGGCTCTCGACGAAGCCGCGCATCGGAATCGCAAACGTGCCGTCGGCGAGGTTCTGCATCTCCGGTGAGACTCCGCGGTGTTCGTTGCCGAACACCACCGCCAAGCGAGGCGTGTCGTGAAGGTCGTCGGGCCGCATCTCCGCACCCATGGTGGCGACGTAGATCGCGTAGCCGTCCTTCTTCAAGTGTCGCGCACAGGCCTCGGCGCTCTCGTAGCGCACGACGTCCAACCATCGGTGCGTGCCTTTCGAAACCCCTCGGGACGCCCGGAATCCGCGCTCCCCCACGATCACGTGCACCGTTTGCACACCAAAGGCGTCTGCGCTTCGCAGCACCGCGCTCGAGTTGTGCGGGTCGACGATACCGTCCAGCACCAACACCAGGCCGTCGGTGCGGCTGCGCACGACCTCGTCGATCCTTTCCAGACGCTCGGGAGTGACGATCGGCGAGAGTGCCTCGATGACCAGTTCGGCAGGTCGTCCGAGCGGGGGAGGGCCCTCGATCTCGATCACATCTGGGTCGTCCGCGCGCACCTATTGTGCGGTCTTCTTGGGGTCGACGATGACGCCAACCACGAGCGTCCCGCCCTTATACGTCTGCCCGGCGACGAAGAATGGATCTCCGGCGGAGGCTACGACCTGCAGAAGCGGCAGATAGTCGGCTTTGTCGGGCCGGTTGATCGCTGCCTTCACTTTGTAGCGTCCATCGGGCATCACCCGGAGGAGAGTCAGTTTCATCCTGCGGCCGTTCGGCAACGAAACCAATTCGGCCTTGCCAGGGGTCAGCTTGAGCTTCGGCCGGGATAAGATCTGCATCGAGCGGAACGAATTGAACGGAGGCCTTCGGAGGGCGGTCAGTTTCTCGAGCTGCGGGTCGATCTTGCCTGCCTCCTCTTTGGCCAGGACGACGAGCACCTCGGCAGGAACGCTCGACGTCGTTGAGGCGCGATCCGATCTGGCCAAGGAGCTGCCCTGCGCGGAAGCGCCAGCAGTCACAGAAGCGCTCAACAAGATGGCGATCACCAGCAAGTGTCGAATGAGACTCATGGAAGGCCTACCTCTTCGTCATCGATCCAAACCACTGCCAAAGATTCACCGGCGCCTCCCTCGACTTCGAAAATCGTCCCCGTGTTGGAACCGAAATCGGCTTCGAGCACCTCGGACCCTCGCGTGATGGGTACCGGATCGAGATGAGATTCCGGCCACGCTATCACCACCAAGAAGATCGCGGCAGCCGCCGCGAACGCGGTCGCCACGCCGCCCCACACACGTCGTTCCCGGCCGCCCGGAACGACACGCAGGGTTGGCGGTTCCTGCTTTGGCTGCTCGATCGGGATCACCGGCGCGGCGATGTCGGCCTCGATCCGCGCGAAGAGCGCATCGGAGTCGAGGTCGCCGGCCCATTCCGCCGAAACGCTCTTCATCGCGTTCCGTAGCTGCTCCCACTCGCGCAGTTGCGCAGCGCCTTCCGGCGAAGCTTCGAGGCTACGGCGCACGGCGGCTTCCTCCTCCGGAGCGAGCTCCCCGTCGAAAAACATCTGGAGCTTGTCGTCTTCTGTTTTCGCGCTCTCCATGATTAGTCCTCGGAAACCGCCTCTCCCGAAAGATACGGGGCAAGTGCGGCCTGCATCTTCTTTCTCGCATGAAACAAACGGCTCATGATCGTCCCTTTGGGAACTTCGAGGGCTTCGGCCATCTCTTCGTAGCTCATGCCCTCGATTTCCCGGAGCACGATCACCGCGCGGTGGTGTTCCGGCAGCTCCCCGAGGGCGATTTGGATGGCCCTGCCAAGCTCGCTACGAAGGGCCGCCTTGCCCGGGTTGGCGTTCGTGATGCTGGGCACCAACGCGCCGTCTCCTGCGACCTCGCTCTCCTCGTGAAGTGCACGTTCGTCGAAGTCCAGATTCTTTCGCCTGCTGGTGCGTCGAACGTGGTCGATGGAGACATTCATGACGATACGATAGAGCCAAGTATAGAAGCTCGAGCTCCCCTGGAACTTGTGTATGTTTTTGTGGACCTTGACGAAAGCATTTTGAACGGCGTCGGCCGCGTCATCTTCGTTCTTGACGACGCCCATGGCCACGGCAAACGCCCGACGATGATACTTGTCGAAGAGCGCGCGAAAAGCCGCTGAATCTCCTGCTTGTACGCGTTGTACCAAGTCATGGTCGCCCTTTTTGGAGGAGCCCTCTGAGGCCTCCTCAGATTTGGACGCATTGGACAGCGGTTGATTCACCCAAGATCCTCGACGTTTTCAAGGGGTTAGTCGCCGTCGCGACCCACCTGTGTTGGTCTACGCGTAAATGATCCTGAAGGCCAGCTATCGACGTTGCACGGTTCCCGGAATCGTGGTTTTTGCCTGGTTTTCAGTGGGCGGGCAGCTAGGTTCAGCCGGTGCTGGACCTGGGCTCTCTGAATTCTCCTCAGCGCGAGGCAGTCGTTCACGAGGGAGGGCCGCTCGTGGTCTTTGCGGGCGCCGGAAGCGGTAAGACGCGTGTGATCACGTTTCGCATCGCGCATCTCATCGCCACGCACGACGTGGCCCCTTGGACGATTCTCGCGGTCACCTTCACCAACAAGGCGGC
>JAFDFW010000329.1 GCA_019309605.1 Deltaproteobacteria bacterium
CGCCTGAAGTGGGCGACCATGTAGAGGTTCTGGAGCCTGTGTGCTTCCGCGATGGGGAACACATCGTCGGTGCAGGTGTCGTTGTAGGGCTGAATCAGCGCCTCTGCGCCGAGGTCGGGCCACACGTCCTGCTCGATCCCGAGGTCGTCGATGAGGTAGTTCCCGATGTCGCAGACGTTTGCAAAGTGCGTGTGGTTTGCGTCGGTGATCTCGATCTTGAAGAGGCCCTCGGCGTTTGGCATGTGGGTGAACGCGTAGTTGTGATTCTCGAACGCGCCCGGATCCAGGGTTCCCACCAAGAGTGCCGTTGGGGCGCTTACCGACGCGAATGCCTCGTCGCTGAAATGACCCTCGCCGACGCCGCCGGCGATGACCCCGATGGCCTTTACACGTGGATCCGGACCAGCGCCCGCCCACCCGGCGACCATGCCCATGGCGGTCTGTCCGCCGTACGAATGCCCGAGGACGCCGACCTTCGATTCATCGATGCGACCCTCGAATGCATCGCTCGGCGTGTTGGAACGCTCGAACATCGTATCAATGACGAACGAGACGTCTGGCACGCGCTTCTCTGCGGGCATGTCATCCGATTGGTCGAGGGCGGTGTTTCCAGTGTGCGCCGGTGATGCGACGATGAAGCCATGGCTTGCCAAGGCCTCCATCAACTGGGTGGACTGCGTGTTGATGCCGCCGAAGCCATGAGAGAAGACCAGGAACGCCAGCGGACCTGCGGACGAAACGACAAGGCCATCGACCGCGACTTCGGAAGCGAGCGTGAACCCGCCCGTGAGAGGGTACTCGGCTCGAGGCTCCGTCGCGGCATCGGCCTCGTCGACCGGATACCAGACATTCACGATGAGCTCGCGGTCGTCCCGCGCCGCGTCTGTGGCGGTGAACATCGTATGCCCGACCGCGAAAGAACCAAGCGCATCTGGCGCGTCGACCGTTGAGCCGCGAGTACCACCGCTTCCACCACTACCACCGTTGTCGGCGCTACCGCAGGACCCAACCAAAATCGCCATGGCGAACACAGCGACCAATCCCTTGCTACTAAGATAACTCATACAGACTCCTCGTAAGGCACGGATGCTAGCCTCAAACGCCCCGGAACGCGAGGGTCGAGCTTCGCACGAGATTCGAGTCGGTTTTCGGCACTCCATCGCGTGTGCGGGTCCAATCGATGATATACGTGGGGCCGCTGCTCAGGAGATGAAATGACTGCCTCGAGTGATGGTTTGCCGCTGAGCCTACGGAAGAAAGACATCTTCTTCGTGGCCTGTTTTTCGTTCTTTGCGTTTTCGTCCTTCTTTTCGGATTCCTGGCATGCGCTCGGCCTTCTCGAAGGGGACGCGTTCTGGTCGCGCGCGAACCGCTGGTACGGTGAGCTCGCACAGGACCATTTCTTCTTGGCCGACCATCAATACGTCCGCGTCAACACGGGCATCTCGGGGATGATCTTCGGGCCTTTCTATCTCTTGCTCGTCTATTCGTTCATCAAGGGGAAGAACTGGATTCGGCCGATGGCGCTCGTCTACGTCGGCGCGATGTTGCACGGCTGCACCGTGTTCCTGATCCAGGAGTATTGGATTGGGCCTCCGCCCGGCAACACCTTCATCTTCTGGGCGTTCAACGGGCCGTACTGGGTGGTGCCGTTCATGCTGGGCGTCCGCATGTGGAAGCCCGATCCATTTGGCCTCGCGCCAGCCTGACCGGCGTGAGCGGGAAACAACCACTCGAGCGCGTCATGTTCATCGGTTGCCTGATCATTGCCGGCGAGGCGGTGTTCAGTTTGCCGTTTCACGTGGCCCGATTCTTCAGGCCCACGGTCCTGCAGGTATTCGACTTCACGAACACCGAGCTCGGCGCGGTTCAGGCGGCGTACGGGGTAGTCGCCATGCTCGCCTATTTTCCGGGCGGGTTGTTGGCGGACCGGTTCTCTACGCGCCGGCTTCTCGCCGGTTCGCTCCTGTGCACGAGCCTTGGCGGCCTCTACTTCGCCAGCGTCCCTGGTTACAGCGGTATGTGGTGGCTGTTCGCCTACTGGGGGCTGACGACCATTCTCTTGTTCTGGGGCGCGCTCATCCGTGCGACGCGAGAATGGGGCGGCCCCGACGAGCAAGGGCGCGCCTACGGCCTTCTCGACGGTGGGCGCGGGCTCTTTGCCGCGGTCGTCGCGGCGGGCGCCGTGTTTCTGTTCCAGGCACTGCTGCCCGAAGACCCGACGACCGCGACCGTGAACGAACGCGCCGAAGCGCTTCGCAACGTCATCTTCGTGTACACGGCGACCACTGCGGGCGCCGCACTCTTGTGCTGGCTCTTCGTGCCCGAACGGGGATCACGAGCCGCCGATCGCCCACACGTCCTCCGCAACATCGGAAAAGTGACCCGCCTACGCGCCGTGTGGCTCCAAGCACTCATCGTCGTGAGCGCCTACGTCGGATACAAGGGGATCGACAACTACTCGTTGTTCGCGGTCCAGGCCTACGGAATGAACGAGGTCGAAGGCGCGAAGGTGACTGCAATCGGTGCGTGGGTCAGGCCGGTCGCTGCGATCGCTGCCGGCCTGTTGGGTGATCGATTCACATCGTCACGCGTTTCGGCACTCTGCTTCGCAACCATGGTGGCGTCGTACCTATGGTTCGGCCTGACCGAGCCCGAGCCCTCGATGCCCTGGGTCCTCTACGCCAATGTGCTGGTCAGTTGCGCCGCGGTTTTCGGCCTCCGTGGGGTTTACTTTGCTCTTTTCGAAGAGGGGTCCGTCCCCATCGAGGCCACAGGGACCGCCGTCGGTTTGGTCTCGGTCATCGGCTACACGCCCGACGTGTTCGTTGCGGTGGTGGGAGGTTGGCTGCTCGACCGATCTCCAGGCGTCACCGGGCACCAGCACTTCTTCCTGTTCCTCTGCGCGTTCGCCGTGATTGGCTTGGTGGCGAGCTTACGCTTCCGAAGCGCTCAGTCGTCGTTCCCTCGACGCGTGTCTCTCAGGCGCGCTTCGGCCGCGCGTCGTTGACGTTCAGCTTCCTCGTGGAGCTGCATGGCGCCCTTGAGATTTTCGATGAGCTCGGCTTGGTCTCGAAGGCTTTCGTTCAAGTGATTGGTGACGACGTCGACGCTCACGACCGCGATACCGCAGAACACCGCGAAGATCGTCGCAACGCGTATCCAGTTCATGAAACCAGCGGGGTCGTAGAAGGTTGTCGTCTCGACCACCATGAGGCCGCTCGCCAACACGGCGCCTACGGCAAGCAACGTGAGGATGTTCACGACGAAGACGATCAGTGTGACTCGACGCCGAAATAGCACCGAGGCGAGCACGCTCTGACACGCCAAGATCAAAACAGGGGCCGCGAGGTAGCCCGCCATGAGCAACGAGTAGACGCCCACGACATAGAGAAGGGTTAGAAAACCAAGGGCTCGAACCCGGTAGGGCAGACGCTTTGCAAAGAACAGGATGACGAATCCGGCGTAGAGGGTGATCGTTCCGCCGGCGATTCGCCAGGCCTCGAGGTCTATGGCATCGAGCAGCGTTCGAACGAACGCGACGCCGCCCCCCACGACGGCAACCAGCAACGAGGTATGGAGCACTTGCTGGCGAAGGCTTCTCGCTTCGCGAACGACGTCTCTCTTCGGTGAGGTAGCGTTTTCTGCCACAGCTACGAATTGTAACCCGTGGGCAGATGCAGCTCCAGGCTGCATGGGAGCCGCTGGCGCGGTCCAGCTCCCCGTCCTACATTTGCCGCAGTTTTTTCGTCCGATCCCCCCATGAACATGAAATCCATGCGCCCTATCGCTGCAGT
>JAFDFW010000037.1 GCA_019309605.1 Deltaproteobacteria bacterium
GCAGGCGAGCAGTGCCAAAAGCCACGTTCCAGCCGTCAAGGTCATGCGCCGCGCGAGCTCCTTGATCCTCGGAAGGTCGGTTGCCGAAAGCGGAATCGGAGACGCGCCACGAGCCAGTTCACCGAGGAGCCGCTGCAAATCGGCATCCATCGGTTGCTCCGGCGGGTCGAGCGCGCGCTCGGGATACACGTCCAGCACCACCCAGCCGAAACCGTCGATGTAGACCTCCGGCCACGCGTGCGACGCCGCACCAGAAAGGAGAAGCGAGGAGCCACCCTGACGCGCCGACTCGCTGACTGCGTAACCGGTGGCAACCCGCGCGGGAACTCCGAGACTTCGCATCAGATAGGTCGCCGCGTGGGAGAAGTGTACGCAGTAGCCGGTGCGATCACCAAACAGGAAGCTCGCAGTGGGGTCCTCTGCGCCGCTGTGCTCGTTCTTGAGACTGTAGATGCCCTCTCGCCCGAGCCAGCCTGTGATTGCGAAGGCTTTCGCGATCGGATTGCTCGCGAGTCTGTCCGGCAGCCCCGCTGCGATCTCAGCCCCAAGCGCAGCATACCGCGGATCCGGCGGAGCCTCTGTGTAGTGAGCCCACTGTTCTTTGGACCAGCCAGGCGAGCCGAGGCTACCGTCGAGCATCGAGGTGTAGTCCGCGGTCAGCACGCCGGACGTCGCGCGGTACACGCGCCGGAAACGATTCGGCGACGGGTTCTCTAAGGGCTCGACCTCGATCGGCGCCTCGAGCGCGAAGGGCTGCGTGTGGTCGGCCATCAGCGCGATGGTGGTTTCGAGCGGCCCTCGATTGTCGTTGGCCGGGGGCGCGTTTTCAATCTCGATGAGGCGTGTCGGGAAGTAGGGGATCAGATCGTTGTCGATGTCCTGACGCCCCGAAACCACCAGCTTTCGGCCGTTGTACTGACTGAACGCGCCCTGCCGAAAGTAGTAGACGCCGCTTGGGGGTGAGTAGTCGTCATGGAAGAGCACCACCGCGACCGGAACGCGCGCCCCTCCGCTGTTGTACTTGTTCCGAAACTCGAGCTCGCTGGCGGACGGCCCGCCGCGCTCCTGTTTCTCGCTTCCGCCGTCCTTGGCGTCGGCCTGATCGGGACGAAGACCGAGGCCTCCCCCTCCATCTGGAGGCGGCGGCATGCCGATCATCGGCGTCACCACGACAATCATTGCGAGCAGCAACGCGACGACGCCGAGGTTGAGGACAGCTCGACCGAACCGTCGTTCCCGCAGCAACAGCACCAACCCAAACACCGTCGCCGTCCCGCCCATGAAGAGGAAAAGCCAGGTCGGGTCCCAGCCCAGCGCGATGATCCAGTCGGCCAAGTAAAACGGCCGATTGATGGCGCCGTGGCGATGCGGAATGAAGAGCTGCGCGAAGGCGACGGCGACGAGAAGAAGCTCGAAGACCGCGAAGATCGCCCGCCGCGTGGACCCAGCTCGCATCGCCGCGCTGCCGATCGCGGTCACCAGCAGCGCCGTGAGCGTACCGGCGAACCTCAGCGCGCCTACCGGGCCCAACGCGGCCGCCAACATGGAACCATGGGTCAGTGACGAGCGAAGCAACGCGACCATCGCGATCAGAAGGATCGCCCCGACCACGACCGCGGAGGTGCGCAGGCGCATCCGTCCGAGCTTTGCTCCGATGAGACAACCGCTGAGCCCTCCGAGGAACGCGGCGAGAACGGAGCCAGCGGGAGCCATGGTCGCGACGAGCACACTCCAACCGAGGCCATGGATCGTGGCTCTTCCCACCTCGGCGAGGGTACCCGCGACCCCGACAGACGCGGGCTGTGCGGATGCGCGACGCGCTCGAGATCACCGCGCTCGACACCGGATGCGGCAACCGGCGTGAGGAACCAGCGCCGCCACTGCGACTGAGCATCCGGGTCGTGAACGGCGTCGACCGCAATGACGACGCGCACGCGGCCATGGCGCCGGGCAGCGACTGCACGCATCTGCTCGAGCCAGCCTCCCATGGTCGGAGGCGCGAACACCACGAGTGCAGCGGGCCCCCTCGGATCCACCTCTGCTAGGAAGCGCTTCAGTCCGGTCCCGCTTTGGCCCGCGCAACGCGAGGACGTCATCACTTTGTGGAGCGCCTCTGAACGATCCGAGGTCGCCTCGGGGGAACCATCCGCCGCGAACTGCCAGTCCATGCCGAGCGCCTCTTCCTCGATGGCGGCCCGCGCCGCCGCGGCCGCCGCTTCATCGTGTGCGCCAGCAACGAGATAGGCGACCGTCCGGCGGGCTCGACTCAATGCGCGTTCCGGCACGCGCACCATCAGCTTGCGCGTGCGGCCGAAGACTTTCCAATGAATGAAGCGTGCGGAGTCGCCCGGCACATATCGCCTGAGTTCGACGCGGTCGCCGTCCTCGAGCCCCATCGGATGCGGGTACTCCTCCCCACCGGTTAGCGAGGTAAGAACAGGTAGGCGCCTAATCCCGCCAAGGTGAGGAAGCACCTCGATCGGGCCAGGTTGGCAATGCTGAAAGGCGATTCGCGACAGCCCGAACGCGTCTTGCACGACAACTCGACGGGTAACCGACAGGAAAATGCCCCGCTGGCGAAGGGTCACCCGCTCCCGAAGCCGCCCGCGCTCGGAAACGGGATCGTCCACATCAGCGTCGGGCGACGCCCAGGTCCATTGCACCTGCACCAACGGAAGCCACCACAGGGATGGAAGCGAGAAGCCGGTCGGCAAAGACGCGCCCGTCTCAAACGTCGAAGTCGACCAACGAAACGACGCCCGCCTGAGCTGCAACCAAAGACCGAGTGCACTCGAAGCGACGACTACAGTCGAGATCGCGAGCAGGCCCACGCCCCCATAACCGAGCACCAACAAGACCAGATCGAGCTTCTTGAACCCGAAGCTGAGCAGCGCCACGGACGCCACCAACGCCAGCGCCATCCCAACCGTGGTCAGCGGCCAGAAATCGGCAGCACGGCGCAAGACCCGCCGCACGCGCACCAGCGCTCCCTCGATGAATTCAGGAAGTGCTGTTGGGGACCTCATGCTCGCGATCGTGCCACGGGACCGCAGTTTAGCCCGCCAAGCGTGTCTTGACAGGCGTAGAGCCAGGGCTACCCTCCGCCAGCCCTGCGAAAAGCCATGGATCGCATGCGAGGGAGAGCATGACCGATGTAATGATCGACGCGCGGGATCTGACCAAGCACTACGGTCCGGTCACCGCCCTCAAGAACGCAAGCTTTCAAGTCAACCGCGGAGAGGTCGTCGGTTTCCTCGGCCCAAATGGCGCCGGCAAAACCACCGCGATGAAGATCCTCACGTGCTTCATCGCCCCCTCCGGGGGGACGGCGTCCGTCGGCGGCGCCGACATCTTCGACGACACGATCGCGGTGCGCGAAGCGATCGGCTATCTGCCCGAAAGCACACCGCTCTACACCGAGATGCTCGTGCTCGAGTATCTCGAATTCGCAGGAAAGATGAGGGGGCTCAGCGGCTCCGGACTCCAAGCGAGGCTTCGAAGGGTCGTCGAGGAGACCAGTCTGGGCGACGTCATCGGCAAGAGCATCGGCGAGCTGTCGAAGGGCTTCCGCCAGCGCGTCGGCTTGGCACAGGCCCTGATTCACGAACCCCCGGTGCTGATTCTCGACGAACCGATGAGCGGCCTCGATCCGAACCAGGCCTCTGAAATTCGGGAGCTGATTCGCGAAATCGGCCGCGAACGCACCGTGCTCTTGTCCACCCACAACCTGGCGGAGGTGCGCGTCACCTGCGGGCGCGTCCTGATCATCTCCCAGGGTGAGATCGTGGCGGACGATACGCCGGACGAGCTGGCAGCGCGGGCCGGCAAGCCCCGTTTTGTGGCGACGCTCCGGCAAAACGACCACAGCGCATCCGACATCCGCGAGGCGTTTTCGGCCATCGGCGACGCCCAAAGCGTGAATGAGCAGGCAGGCGCCGCAGCCGGCGAGTTGGTCGTCGAAGTCGTGCCGAAGGGCAACCAGGATCTTCGAGCGGACATCTTCCAGGCGGCGGTGTCCGCCAACCTCGTGCTCCTCGGCCTCGAGCAGCGCGGCGAAGACCTCGAAGACATCTTTCGAGAGCTCACGACGGGCGCGGGGGCGTCATCATGAATCACATCCTCACCATCGGCGGCCGCCAGTTTCGCAGCTACTTCAACGGCCCAGTGGCTTACATCGTCATCTGCATCGTCATGCTGACCTTGGGCTTCTTCTTCTGGAACACGTTCTTCCTGTTCGGGCGCGCCAGCGCGCGTGAGATGTTTCGCTGGTTGGGCCTGATCCTCGTGTTCGCGCTGCCGGCGCTGACGATGGGCCTTCTTGCCGAGGAGAAGCGCACCGGCACCATCGAGCTTCTCATCACCATGCCGGTAACCGAAGCGCAGGTGATCCTGGGCAAGTTCGTCGGGGTCCTCGGGCTCTACGCGGTCCTCCTGGTCCTGACCCTGGCGTACCCGATCAGCGTGTCTACCCTCGGGAACCTCGACTGGGGCCCGGTGTGGAGCGGCTATCTCGGCTTGTTCTTACAAGGATCGGCCGTTCTTGCCATCGGCTTGATGGCATCGAGTTGGACGAGCAATCAGTTGATCGCTCTGTTCGTCGCTATGACGCTGAGCGTATTCTTCTGGGTGCTGGACAAGTTCTTGGCGCTGCTTCCGACGAGCGCGGCCTCGGCGCTGGAGTGGCTGTCGTTCGACTACCACTTCCAAAGCATGGCGCGCGGCGTCGTCGACCTGCGCGACGTTCTCTTCTTCCTCTCGGTGACCGCATTCGCGCTGGCTCTCGCGTTTCGGGCATTGGAATCGCGGCGGTGGAGCTGATCGATGTCATCTCAACTTCAAAAACGCGCCGCTAGCGAGTCCCTCCTCTTCCTCACGTTCGCGGGTGGCATCCTCATCCTCCTCAACGTGCTCGTGGCGTACTTCCCTTCGCCTCGCGTCGACCTAACCCAGAACGAACTGTTCTCCTTGGCTGAGGGGTCCGAGCGACTCGCTGCGAGCCTCGACGACCGTCTCGAGGTGACGGCGTACTTCACCGAGAACCTGCCGCCTCCTTTCAACGCCACCGAACGCCACGTGCGCGACTTGCTCTCTGAGTACGCTGCCGCGTCGAACGGCCAGATCATCGTTCGCTTCGTCAATCCCGACGACGACGCGAAGCAGCAGGCGGCGCGCGCCGATGGCGTGCAACCGGTTGCGCACCAGAAGATCGAAGAAGACCAGGTCGCGGTCGTCGAAGGCTACCGGGGCATGGTCCTCCACTACCTCGACGAGACGCGAACGATCCCTGTCATTCAGGATACGACGGGGCTCGAGTACATCATCACGTCCTCGATCAAAGAGCTGGTCGGCGAGCGCAAGCCTATCGGAATCGTCAGCGGGCACGGAGGCCCCTCGCTAGAGCAGGGGCTCGCGAGCCTCAGCTCGGTCCTAAAGCTCTATGACATCCGGGAGGTCGACGCATCGCAGGAGATCGATACTGGGCTAGCCGCCTTGTTGGTCATCGGCCCGCAGGAGCCCTTCAGGACCGACGAGCTACGACGCATCGATCAATACGTCATGCGCGGCGGCTCACTCGGCGTCTTCGGTGGAGCGCTTGCGGTGGACCTCGCCGGCGAAACCGGGCCCTCTGGTCGACCGGTGGACTCGCGCATCGACGGGCTGCTCAGCGCCTGGGGCGTTCGATTGACGTCGAAGGTCGTGGCCGACGCGCAGTGCAGTCGCGCCCCGATGCGGGGGCCGATGGGCATGCAGGTGCTCGTGCCCTACCCGCCGATCCCCGTGCTCCAGCTCAGCGAGGAGCAACTGGAGCATCCCGTCATGTTCCGTCTCGCATCACCCATGCTTCCATTCGTGGCACCGCTCGAGGTCGGCGACGCTCCGGATGGCGCAAAGATCACCGTCCTCGCGAGCTCATCGCAAGACTCGTGGACGATGTCAGGGCCCACGATCTCCCTCGAGCCACGCAACCCTCGGGACTGGAAAATGACGTCGGATGCCGGCCCGTTCACCCTGATGGTTGCCATCGAAGGCAAACTGCCCTCGGCCTACGTGGCACCGATCAACGAAGACGGCGCGAACGCGATCCAGGCTCCGCCGAGCGCCGAGCGCGACGTTCGTGTGCTCGTCTCGGGCACGAGCACATTCCTCGAGGACAGCTTCATGCCGCCACGGCCCCAACAGGGTGACGTTCAAATGAACGCGGCTCTGGCCCTCGCGCTCAACGCGATCGACTGGTTGGCCGCGGATTCAGACTTGATCGCGATTCGCGCCAAAACGATCGAAGAGCCGGCCCTCGACATCCCGGATTCCGTACTCGCCGCGGAAGACACCGCGCTTGCCGCCGCCGAAGAAGGCGACGAAGCGGGCGTCGAATCGGCGCTGGCTGAACGCAGGGCGGCGATCGAGTCTTGGGACGCCAAGAAGCGAGCGTACCGCTGGGTCAACACGCTTGGAATTCCGTTCCTCGTCGCCCTGTTCGGTATCTTCCGGTGGCGGCAGCGCTCGAACAAGAAGAAGACTCTCACACTCTAGGCAGGGGGAATGCTCGCAATGGAATGGCGAAAAAACCGTATTGCGATCGGAGCGGTGGCGTTTTTCGTGCTGCTCACCCTGACGCTCTGGGCGGTCAACAGCAGGAATCGGCAACCCAGCAGCTCGGGAGAGCTCCCGTCAATCGAGATCGACCAGACGGCGATCACGGCGCTCGAAATCACCCGTCCTGAAAACGAATCAGTCGTGTTGTCCAAGGTCGATGGAGTCTGGCGCCTGATCGAACCGCTGGACGCGGCCGCGGACCAGAACAACGCCGAGGCTGCGCTCAACCGGCTGGCTGATCTCAGGCTCACGCGCATCGTGGCCACCAAACCGGAGAATTACGCGCGACTGCAGGTCGACGACACGAACGCCGTGCAGGTCATCGTGAAGGCCGGTGAGGACACGCTCGCTCGGCTCATGGTCGGCAAGTACGGCAACGGCATGACGATGGTGCGGCTCGACGACCACACCGAAGTCTTCGGCGCGAGCGGCTCGCTCCGCTACGCGTTCGACAGGGAGCTCAAGGCCTGGCGTGACCGAAAGGTCGTCGCCGTGGAGGCGGCCAACGTACAGACGATCCGCTTCGAAAGCGCCAATGGAACCTTCCACTTCCAACGTGAAGGCGAAGGCTGGACGGCCCTCGAAGGCCAAGAAGCCTTGGGCGACTTCGATGCGAAGCAGGTGACTGGAAGCCTATCGACGGCAGCGCGGCTGACCGCGTCCGACTTCGCTCCGGAAGAAACCTCAGAGGCAAGAGCAGGACTGACGGAGCCCCAGGCGACCGTGACGATGACCTTGGTGAACGGTCCAAACGCCGTCATCCTCGAACTCGGCACACCTACCGATCAAGCCGGCGAAGTGTATCTGCGGCGCAAGGGCGAGCCGACAATCTATGTGATCTCGCAGTACCTAGCCGACCGGTTGCGGCCCGACGCGAAGGCGTTCGAGACACCGGCAGCGCCCCCTGCTCCGCCACCGGCAATGCCAACCGCAGCGCCCGGAGGTCAACAACAACCTCAGCTTCCTCCCGAAGTCATGAGACAGTTGCAAGAACAGATTCGGGCCCAACAGGCGCAACAACAGCAGCAGTAGTCTTCTAGCTGCCGGCGCCGAGCCGCCAGCCAGCGACCACGACCGCGCCCCAGCCGACCAGCAAGAGCAAGCCTCCCAAGGGAGTGATCGCGCCGAGCTTGGTTTGCCCCGTGATCGTCATGAGGTAGAGGCTGCCACTGAAAAGCGCGACCCCCGCTACGAACGACCAACCGGCGACCGTGGCCGAAGCGCCAGCGCCTCGATGAATCAGCCACGCAGCGAGTCCGAGCGCCAGCGCATGAGTGAGATGGTAGTGCGCGGCGGTATTCCACCACTCGAGACGCTTCACGCCATCTGGTAGTGACTCCAAGCGAGATCGTAACCCGTGCGCACCAAACGCACCCAAAGCCACGGCGCTAAAGCCGAGCAAGCCCGATAGAACGACGAAGATTCGGCTCATCGCCGCCCATGATGGGCCAACTTCTGTACCGCGACCAGTGCGCTTGGTAGCACCTCGGAACCGAACGAGTTAGGCTAGGTCGACGACCGGGGTTATTGGAGCCACGACTCGGAGATGACCGCAGATTTCGGCGTAAACCAAGGGCTGGTCGAAGAGCAGTTTCTCAAGTGGGTGGATAACCCTCTTGCAGTGGGCGAAGCGTGGCGCGCGTACTTCGAGAGTCTCGCGCCAACCGACTGGCCGCAGATCTCGAGCGCGGGGACGATCATCGCGCCGGTCACTGCCACGGGCATGCTGAGCCCGGCGCCGCTGCCGTCGGACGGGAACGGTTCTGGGCCGCTGCCGACCGCCGAATTTGATCGCGACGGTGGCGTGCGCGATTCGGTATTCTTGCCGCCGACGGCGGAAACGACCCTGGCGCCCGTCCTCCCCGCAGGGCGCACATCGTTTCCACCCTCTTCCGAGGTGCTCGCAGCCAACGAGCTGCAAGCGCGCCTCTCCGCGCTGATCAACGCGTACCGCGTGCGCGGGCATCTGTTCGCAGACCTCGACCCCCTCGGCCTGCACCAGGGGCCGCCCAAAGACGAGTTCGTTCTGCAGCGCTACGGCCTTGCCCACGTCGATCCGGACACCATCTTTTCAACGGGCAACTTGGCCGGGCCCGCAACCGAGCCGCTCCGGTCCATACTCGCGCGGCTGAAAGACACCTACGCGCGAACGATCGGCGTCGAATTCACGTTTCTCGAAAATCAGGAGGCGCGCGATTGGCTCCGCGAGCGCATGGAGCTCACGGGCAACCACATCGACCTCAGCCGCGAACAGCAGATCCGCATCCTCACCAAGCTCACAGACGCCGAAATCTTCGAGCAGTTCCTGCACACCAAATACACGGGCGCAAAGCGCTTCTCGCTCGAAGGCGGCGAGAGTGTGATCCCCATGCTGGACATCCTCGTAGAGCGCGCGTCGGAGCTCGGCGTCGAGGAGGTCGTCATCGGAATGGCGCACCGCGGGCGCCTCAATGTGATGGTGAACATCATGGAGATGAACGTCCGGCAGATCTTCGCCGGCTTCGAGGATGTCGACCCCGAAGCGTACGTCGGGCGCGGCGACGTCAAGTACCACCTCGGGTATTCGCTCGATCGAAAGACCGCAAGCGGGAACAGCATCCACATGACGCTGGCGTTCAACCCGAGCCATCTGGAGTGGGTCAACCCGGTGGTCGAAGGCCGGGTGCGCGCCAAGCAGGATCGCAAGAAAGATGAAGACCGCATCACCGTGCTGCCGTTGTTGATTCACGGCGATGCAGCATTCGTCGGCCAGGGTGTGGTCGCGGAGACGCTGAATCTGAGCCGCCTGCAGGCGTACGAAACGGGCGGAACGGTCCACGTCGTCGTCAACAATCAGATTGGCTTCACCACGAACCCCGAGGACTCGCGGTCAACGGCATACTGCACCGACATCACGAGGATGCTTCGTTGTCCCGTGTTCCACGTGAATGGCGAAGATCCGGAAGCTGTTGCGCAGGCGGTGACCTTGGCAGCCGAGTATCGGCAACGCTTCCACGGCGATGTCGTGCTCGATCTCTTTTGC
Source organism: Deltaproteobacteria bacterium (assembly GCA_019309605.1). Lineage (GTDB taxonomy): Bacteria > Myxococcota_A > Polyangia > Polyangiales > Houyiibacteriaceae > SG8-38. Next base: position 9,617 of record JAFDFW010000037.1, read on the forward strand.
TACCGGAAGTACGGGCACAACGAGGGCGACGAGCCTCGATTCACCCAGCCCGAGATGTACGCGGCCATCGACCGCAAACAGACCGTGCGCGAGGTGTACATCGGGCACCTCGTCAAAGCAGGGAAGCTAACGGCCGAGCAGGCTGAAGAGATCAAGGGACGGCGCCAACAAGACTTGGAGAACGCGCTCGAAGACACGCGCAACAACGGCAACTACAACCTCATCCCCGCCTCGATGCTGGGCCTCTGGACCGAGTACCGAGGCGGCAGCGACCTGGACGTTCCCGACGCGGACACGCGCTTCGCAAGGGAGCGGCTCGACGACGCACTCGATAAGCTGACCAGCTACCCCGACTGGTTCACGCCGCACCCCCGCATCAAGCGTTTCGTCCTCGACAAGCAGCGTAAGGTCCTGGAAAGCGGGGAAGGTGTTGACTGGGGCACCGCCGAGAACCTCGCCTTTGGGACCCTTCTCCTCGAAGGCGTCCGGTGCAGACTGACAGGCCAGGATGTGCGGCGCGGCACGTTCAGCCACCGCCACGCGGTGATCTTCGACTCCAAGACCGGCCGCCGGTACACACGACTGGGCCACCTGAGCCCGGAGCAGGCCGACTTGGAGATCTACGACAGCTCGCTTTCCGAGGCCGGTGTCGTTGGGTTCGAGTGGGGCTACTCGCTCGACTCGCCGGACGCACTGGTCTGTTGGGAAGCGCAGTTCGGCGACTTCGTGAACAGCGCGCAGGTGATCATCGACCAGTTCATCTCTTCGTCCGAGGACAAGTGGCACCGCTTGAGCGGGTTGGTGCTGCTGCTTCCTCACGGCATGGAGGGACAAGGCCCCGAACACTCGAGCGCGAGGCTCGAGCGCTTCTTGCTACTCTGCGCAGAAGACAACATGCAGGTCGTCAACCTCACGACACCTGCGCAGCTCTTCCATTGCCTCCGGCGCCAGGTGCTACGCCCGTGGCGTAAGCCGTTGATCGTCATGAGCCCGAAGAGCCTGCTGCGACATCGCCGCGCGATCAGCACGATGGATGAGCTCTCCGAAGGAGCATTCCAGCGGATCATTCCCGACGATCCCGCTATCGACGCCAGCAAGGCGCGGCGCCTTGTCCTCTGCACCGGGAAAATCTACTACGACCTACTCGAGCGCCGAGAGCAGGGCGAGATCGACGACATCGGGATCCTACGCGTCGAGCAACTCTACCCGCTTCGGGCGAGCGAGCTCCAGGCCCGCCTCGCCCCGTATCCGAAAGACGTCGACCTGGTTTGGGTCCAAGAAGAGCCTTGGAACATGGGCGCTTGGTACTTCATGCGCGCGAGGCTCCCGGAGATCCTGGGCAACGAACAACCGTTGCGCTGTATCGCCCGCCCGGAAAGCGCCAGCCCCGCCACCGGCTCCGGCGCTTCACACAAGCTCGAGCAACAGCTCTTGGTCGACGAAGTGTTCGCCTAGGCACTGATCGGAGAACGGCTCGCGACGGGCGTGCTCGCGATTGGGCGCCCCGTCGCCGCGGCTCCTCACGTCCACACACGGCTAGGCGCCGGCCCAATCGCTGTGCTGCCCATCCCGAGCCGTTCTCCTATGTAGAAGCCAACATGCGGAGCGCCGGCGTGTGCGCCGCACAGAGAATTACCCCTTCGAAAAAGGGGTAATTCCCCTTTTCGAAGGGGCTAATTCGCCGAGGTTGGGTGCTGCGTGCCCACCCACTGTCGACGTATGGAGGGGCACTGGCACTGGCACTGGCGCTTAAATGGAGGCGGCCCCGTCCAAGAACGGGGCCGCAGGTGATGAGGCTCTAAACTTACCTAGCGGTGTTGACCGAAATCTTGCGTGGCGTGGGTGCTTCCTTCTTGGGAAGCCGTAGTGCGAGCACGCCTTCCTTCAGGTCGGCGCTGATGTTCTCGGTATCGACGGTTTCGGGAAGAGTGAACGAGCGAGTGAAGCTGCCGTACTGGCGCTCGACACGACGATAGGTGCCTTCGGTCTCTTCCTTCTCCACCTTGCGTTCCCCGCTGAGCGTGAGAACGTTCTTCTCGATGTCGACCTTGACGTCTTCCGCGGCCAAGCCCGGAACCTCAGCGTCTACGTAAAAGGCATCATCCTCTTCGCGAATGTCGACTGCGACTTGAAATGCCTGCCTGGAAAGCTCCCTGCCACTAAGGAAGTGGTCATGGAGGCGGTTCATCTCTTCAAATGGATCCCAACGAACCAGCATGATGTAGTCCTCCGTGGACCTGCGTGCGCAGGCCCGGTAATGGCCGGAGCAAGCCGCGACGCCACCATCGCGTCTCAGCCATCTCCCGACGATTGCAGCAAACTAAGCACGGAAAACGCCCTGTCAACTCTCGAATTGACTGCATTTTCGGTCGCGATAGGCTACCGGCAGATGAGGGTTCCAAAGCTCGTGCTCGTGTTGGCGCTGATGGGTGGCGCGCTACCAGCAGGCTGCGTCGAGGATGTGCGCTTCAATCCCTCGGGGTGCGACGTGCAGGTGCGCGGACGCTGGCTCGTCGACGGACAGAATCCCACCGCTGAGACCTGCGGTAACATCGCGTTGGTCGAGCTCGCCATCATCGATGAGCCGGAGCGCGAGTTCTGGGCTGCACCGGAGTTTCTCCTGAGATGCGACCCCGAAACAGACTCGAATTCGGTCGTGATCGATGGCGGCGCGTACCTCGACACGCGACGCTCGTCACGCGGAACCGATGCGGCGGAAGCGGCGAGATTCTGAAGAACCCGCCTACCGAGCACTACAAGTCCCGATGGCGCGCGACCACTGACCTCAAGTTCGTCGTCGACTGCTCGCCAATTGAAGCAACCCCGATCACACCGATCATCACACCGATCGACGGCGGCACCCAGCTTCTGTTGGATGTTGGCACGGTGAATTTTCGAACTGCCGACGGCGGCGCCATGTGCCCGCAACCTTGATCCCTTGCGAATCTCCCCCACGTTAACTAAACAAAGACTGTGTTTCGTTTTCCCCCACTGACCGCGTTCGTGAAAAAGCTGCTCATCGCGCTGTTTGCCGCGTGGATCCTGCAGATCATCCTTCAGAATTGGGCGGGCGTACCGATCTTCGAATTTCTCGCACTCAACACCGCGAGTCCGGGGTTGCACACGCTCTGGCAGCTCGGCACCCACGTGTTGGCCTTCCCGACGGGTCCGCAGGCAGTGCTCTCCATGCTGATCACACTCGTGTTCTTGTGGTGGATGCTCGCGCCATTCGAGCAGCGCTTCGGGCAGAAACGCACCATTCAGCTCTGTGTCGTCGCGGCGCTATCGGCCGCGTTCTTGGCGCTCATCGTAGGGCTCATGGTCCCGAGTCCATCGGCCCTGTACGGCGCGCAGGCGCTCCTCCTAGGGTCCATCGCGGCCTTCGCCTGGTCCTACCGTGGACAGGGTCGAATGAGCTTCTTCGGCGTGATCGACATGAAGCCCGTGCACATCATCTATCTCGTGCTCGCGCTGAGTGTGCTGATGTTCATGACCTCGGGCGATGCGGTTGCCCTTGCAGCCGACATCGGTGCCATCGGCGGTGGCATGGGTTTCATAGAGTGGTTGAGGCGCCCACCCCGGCGGCGGCGACCCAAACGAAGCAAACGGCGAAAGAAAAAGGGCGATTTCGATGTGGTCCAGGGTGGTCGCGCGGATGAGCCGCGCTGGCTAAACTGACACGATGCTTCGTTGTTTGCGCATGCCGATGGCGGCGGTGCTGCTGTGCGGCAACTTTCTCGGCTGCGATAGCCACCCCGACTATCTCTCGCCCGTGTACGATGCTTGCTTTACAGTCGACAGCTGCGTCGATACAGCCTCGCTGTGCGAGGAGCTGAGCGTAGACTTCGGCGGCCTGACGTACAGCAATGCGATCTGCACTCTCGCCTGCGAGACCGAAGGCGCGGTTTCACCGGATTGCCCTAGAGCCTACGTCGGACTCTTTGGCAGCTGCTACCCTTCTAGCGTCGCCGGTGGCATCGACGACACCAGCATCTGTTTCGAGCCGTGCTTCGTGGATGCGGACTGCCAAGTTGGCTTCCGTTGCTTGGGCGCGGGGAGCCTTTGTGGCGCCGACCCCACCTGCCCCATCGAAGAAAACGACGCGATTTGCGTGCCCGGACCCTATTGACGCTTTTGAGGCTCCCGACCCGAACGCGTGCTAACTCAAGCGCATGAATGTGTACCGATCGCAGCGGTGGGGTGCCGCGCTGGTCATGTTTCTGGCTGGGGGTCTGGTCGGGGGATGCTCGGGTCGCAAGCAGGTCCCGTTTGGTCTGCAAGACGCGGGAGCGCCGACGGAGCTGGCGGTCGAGGCGGAAGCGAGCGCGGCTGAGCTGCCCGTCGGGACGGCGTTCGAGCCGGACCAGGTCGAGGTTCCGGTCGCGGAGTCGACCCTGGTCCTGCAAGCAGGCTACGCGCTCGCTGCGCTCCAGCTCGATCTAGACGGCAACGAATCCATCGACGCCCTAGTAGTGTCGGCGGATCCTCAGGAGGTTCGGCTCCAGGCCGCGTACCCGCGCGGACTCGACGTGACCGCACGCAAAATCGATTCATTCCTCGTGCCGAGCCATTGCGGCGAACCCGCCGCGGAGATTCGGCAGCTTTCTGCGGCACTCGTCGGAGTGCGCGTCGAACACGCGTGCGAGACCGGGAAGCGAACCAACTTCTGGCTGATTACGATCGAGGCGCAGCCCCGCATACGCGAACGGATCACGGTGTTGCCACCGAATGACCGATCGACCGCAGCGATCGACCTCGATCTTCGTGTCGAGGATCGCGACGCGGATGGGTACGATGACGTCGTTGCGAACGTACGCATCGGCGAAATCGACATTCCCCTGGCATGGCTCAACAGGCCGGGCGGATTCGCAAGGGATCTCTCGCAGCCCGAAGGCACCCTCAGAGAGCTCGCAGACGCCGCCTGGGAATCGCTCGACTCGGACCTCGCGGGCGCGAAGAAGCGCGCGCTCGCGGTTGTCGACGCGTTCGTCGCTCTATGTCGAGAAAGCGGTGCGGCCCGGATCGGGCTCTCCGGTACACACGGCCTGCAATGTCAGCAATCCCCAGCGGCGGCGCGCGCGGTATCGGTTGCCATCGCGGCTGCGATTCGGCGCGGGAATTTCGTGCGGGCACTGGAGCTGCAGCGCTGGTGGGAAGGCACGGCGGCCCAGCCCAGCCCCGAGGAACGGGAGCTGGTGCAAGCTGCATGGCGTAAAGCCAAGGCCAAAACGACAGCGACTTGGCGCGCCATCGATAGTGAAGGAAGTCGAGCTCACCTCTATTTTCGGGATGCTGACACGCTCGTCGTCGACGGCCGCGCGCCCCGGGCGATCCAATTGAGCTCCGGATCCAAAACCAGGCTTTCCGAATCTGACATCCTGCCACCGGTACGAGACCCAGAAGGCCGCTACGCGGTCAGGACGGTGCGGGTCACCTGTGTCGGTTTCGAAGCAGAGGTGGGTCCGATTCGGAGTAAGCAGACTCACCGCATTCCGATCGATCGACGCGCGGGTAACGTCCCTTGCAAGACTCCGATCGATCGTCCGGCGTCGGTGTTCGAGTGGGCGGTGCTCGGTTGGGCGCCGCAAGGATTGGTCGCCGCGTCGGGGGACCTCCTTCGGGTCGTTCCGCTCAACGCCTTCGCGAAGCCCGCGGGGCGCCCCATCGACTTGAGCGCGGGCAGTCCGTTGCCCGCGCCCATCCGCGGCGCCCGCATCACAGCAGACGGGTCACGTTACGTAATCCCTCACGCCGAAGGCGTGGTTGTGCGGGACTGGCGAGGGGGCGGAGCCGGGCTATGGCTCCGCCCGGCCGACTGGGACACTGTCCCCGGTGAGCTGCGAAGTGTCGCAATCAGCCCGGACGGGCAACGGGTCGCCGTGCAAAAAGGCAACGAGATCCGGCTTCTGAGCTGGTAGCGAGCGCCGACTATGACGATGGATCGGCGATGGTATAGTCCAGGCGCATTGCGCTGCAGCCCGCAACTCCTGTTGGCACCTGCCCTGCTTTTGGTGGTCGCCGCCTGTAGCGGGGCGCGCTCGCGTCCGTCGACGCCCTGTATGTCGGATGCCGAGTGCCGGGCGGACCGAATCTGTCACGAGGGCAGGTGCCGCTTCGTCGAAGAGGTGCTCGCCGAGCTCGCGGTGCCACCCGACGCAGCCGAACCCGGCGCCGGGCCGCGCAGCGCCAACGGATTCATGGGAGACGCTGCACACACCGGGCGGAGCGAAAACCGCGGGCCCTCCGCAAGCCCCTCCCCTGCCTGGACGTATCAGACCGGGGCGCGGGTCTTCGCATCGCCAGTCGTCGGGGGCGACGGCACAGTCTATGTGGGTTCATTGGATGGGCAGTTCGTCGCGTTGAACCCGGACGGTTCGTTGAAGTGGCGCTACTCGGCCGGACAGAAGATCTACCCGAGCGCGCTCGTTGCAGGTACCTCGGTCATTTTCGGAACTCACCAACAAGAGCTCGTCTCGCTTTCCCTTGAGGGACAACCCAGGTGGAAGCTTCCCCTTCAGGACCTGGTCGACGCATCGGCCACCTTGGGCCCGGATGGCAAGGTCTATGTAGTGGCCAACGGCGCTTACGCCGTAGACCTGCTGGGCCGTTTGCACTGGCACAAGCCGACAGCCGATCACGTTCGGACCGCACCGGTGATTCACCCCGCGGGCCTAGTGGTCATCGGCACCACGGAGGGCTCGCTCGTGGCGCTTCGCCTCGATGGCTCTGTCGCTTGGGAGGTAGCACTCGGCGGTGCGATCGAAGGCGCAGCCTCGGTCGACGACGGAGGTCGAATCTACACGGGCACGGGCCGCGGAGAAATCGTGCAGCTAGACCAAGCTGGCTCCGTCCGCTGGAGATTCAAGACCGGCGACGAGGTTCGAGCCACGCCGGCGATCGCGCGAGACGGCACCGTCATCGTCGGCTCGTATGACGGCAGCGTGTATGCAATAAGCCCCACGGGCGCCCTTCGCTGGAAGGTGGCCACCGGGGGCCGGGTACGAGCCTCCGCTCGCATCGATGCGGATGGTCGCATCTACGTGGGATCACAAGACAATTTTCTCTACTGCATCGACCCCAGTGGTTCTGTGCTCTGGCGATACAACGTCGGTCAGGATGTCGACTCGACAGTGGAGATCGGATCGGACGGAACCCTTTACTTCGGTTCCGACGACGGTGGGGTTCACGCCCTGCGATAGAAAACATGAAAAAAGATATTCCTGAGAAAGAAGAAATCCTGCAGGTGCTGCAGGCACACTCCCCTCGCGCGATGCATGTTGGGGCGCTTTGCGAACGGCTCGACGTTTCGCGCGGCGCAAAGGAAGATCGTCCGGCGCCTATTGCTACTTGCCGACGAGAATCTCGTCCGTGAAATGCCCGGTCTACGTTTTCGAGCGCTCGACGGCGCGAAGAACCAGAAGCGCGGCCGAGAACAGATCAAAGCCGGTCGAGGTCGCGGAAGGAAAGCGAAAGAAGCGGAACGCGCGGAGCTCACGCCGCCCGAGCGTCCGGCTATCCAAGGCCGGTTGACCATGACACGGCAAGGATATGGCTTCGTCAACGTATACGACGGAAGCCCCGACGTGTTCATTCCGCCCGATGCGGTCGGCCCGGCGCTTCACGGCGATACGGTCCAGCTTCGGGCCCGTGCGTCAGCAAAGGGCCGCGAAGGACGCATCGTTGGCATCGTCGAACGGCGGCTGCAGAACGTGACCGGAACACTGCATCCGCGAGGGCGCGGGGTGAGCTTCGAACCCGACGACGAGCGCTTGCGTGCTCCCATGCGTGTCGTCGGCAAGGTCCCGAAGGTCGCCAAGAAGGACGACGTAGTGCTCGCGGAAATCGTGACGTTTCCCCAACGGCGTGAGGACCGGCCGGAGGTGCGCATCTTGGATGTGCTTGGCGCACAAGGTGTTGCGCGAATCGAGGTTGAGAAAATCAAGATCCGCGATGGCATCCGAGAAGTGTTTCCGGATGACGTCGAACAAGAATCGGCCGCCCTCCCCGCCCGCGTGGACCGCGACGTCGCACAGCGTCGTGAGGATCTACGGGACATCGACCTGGTCACGATCGACCCTGAAACGGCTCGAGACCACGACGATGCCATCTGGGTAGAACGCGAAGGCGACGGGTTCCATCTCATCGTCGCGATCGCGGACGTGTCTCACTACGTCACCGAAGGCAGCCCCATGGACCGCGAGGCGATAAGCCGCGGCACGAGCGTCTATCTACCGGACCGCGCGATCCCCATGTTGCCGCCAGAACTCTCGACCAACCTCGCGTCGCTCGTGCCCAACCGCGATCGTCTGTGCATGGCGGTCGAGATGCACATCGATGACAAGGGACACGTGAGTTCCCATCGCATCTTCGAAGGGGTGATGCGTTCACACGGGAAGCTCTACTACGAAGGCGTGGCTCGGGCGCTCGGGCTCACTCAAGGTGGCCCTCACCAACCATCAGCCGAAAAGCGAATCCCGACACTGAAGATTCTCCTGGACCTTTCACAGCGGCTTCGAGCCCGGCGCCTCAAGCGAGGCTCGCTGGATTTTGATCTGCCCGAAGGAAAGATCGTCCTCGACACGAACGGAGAGCCAAAGGAGATCGTCCAGTCCCGAAAAGACCCAGGGATTCGGCAGGCGTACCGAATCGTCGAGGACATGATGCTGGTGACCAACGAAACGGTCGCCGCGCACATCAAACGGCACTCTGCGCCCGGCGTGTTTCGAGTCCACGGAAAGCCGGATCCGGAACGTATCTCCATGTTTTGTCAGGTGGCAAAGTCGTTTGGGTACGACCTGGAAGAGGAGTCGGCGGCCACGCCCAAACAGCTCAGCAAGTTTCTTCGCCAGATCGAGGGCACGAACGAGGCATCGCTGCTGCGGTACCTGCTGCTGCGGGCAATGCAGCAAGCGATCTACGACACCGATCCGACTACCGGACACTTCGCACTCGCGGCCAAGGACTACCTGCACTTCACCTCCCCGATTCGGCGCTATCCCGACTTGCTGGTTCATCGGATCCTCCGGCGCATGATTCGGAACGAGAATCTCGATTCGGCTTCACTGCGTCCCCGTCTGCAGCGTTTCGCAGCACAGGCGAGCGAAGCCGAGCGACGCGCGATGATCGTGGAACGCGACGTCATGGACGTCTACCGAACGATCTACATGCAGAAGCACATCGGGGATGAATTCGATGGGCGGATTTCGGGCTTTGCGCCGTTTGGGATCTACATTCAGCTCTCGGATCCTTTCGTGAGCGTCTTGCTGCCGTTCGAGCAACTCGAAGACACATACGAACCCGATGATTTAGGTATTCGCTTGATCGGGATTCGCACCTCGAAGATCTTCACGATGAACGACCCAGTGACGGTGCGGATCGAAGACGCCAACGTCCAAGCCCGTGACGTCGTGGGCTCACTGCTGGCTCACCAGCCAGCGGAAGCGCCTACACAGGTTCGGAGAAAACAGGGCGGCGCCCGGCAGATGCGGGGCGGGGCCCCGAAAGCGCGTGGCACGGCCCCGAAGAAGCGGGGTGACGCGCCCAAGGAGCGGGACGCGGCGCGAAAGGATGGGCGAGACGAGCCGCGGAAAAGGCGCGGCCCGGCAAAAAAGCGCCGTGATGAATCGAGAAAGCAGGGCGCAGGACCGAAAGAAGGGGCCACAGGGCCTCGGAAGCGGACGCGACGCACACGACGCAAGTGATGGCGCGGAAGAAGCGGCAACCTTTGGCGGTTCCAGAGCTGATCGTTCGCAAGCGCGAGGGCGAGAAGCTCGGCGAGCAGGAGATCCGAGATCTGGTTGCTGGATTCATGGACGGCTCGGTCGCGGACTACCAGATGAGCGCGCTGGCGATGGCCGTCTACTTCCGGGGCATGGACTTCGACGAGACCGTCGCGATGACCCTTGCGATGCGTGATAGCGGCAAGGTCGTTAGCCTCGACCAGATCGATGCTCCCAAAGTGGATAAGCACTCGACCGGAGGTGTTGGGGACAAGGTCAGCATCTGCCTTGCGCCGATCGTTGCGGCCTGTGGAGTCGCGGTGCCGATGATGAGCGGTCGTGGCCTTGGGCACACGGGAGGCACGCTCGACAAACTCGAGGCGATTCCCGGCTTCCGGGTCGATCTGTCCGTGAGGGAGTTTCGCGGACAACTTCGGAAGATCGGATGCGCGCTCATCGGCCAGACCGGCGACCTGGCGCCTGCGGACAAGCGCCTGTACGCACTGCGGGACGTCACGGGGACGGTCGAATCGATCCCGCTCATCACCTCGAGCATCCTCTCGAAAAAGCTCGCCGAAGGAATCGACGCGTTGGTCCTCGACGTGAAGGTCGGCCGGGGAGCCTTCATGAAGACCGAATCGGACGCCAGAGAGCTCGCGCGCTGCCTGGTACGAGTTGGAACGCTTGTAGGGAAACGCGTCTCCGCCCTGCTCACCGATATGAATACCCCGATCGGGTACACGATCGGGAACGCGCTGGAAACAACCGAGGCGCTCGAGATACTTCATGGCCGAGGACCAGACGATCTCAGGGAGCTCACGTACGAACTGGCTGCCGAGATGCTGCGCGCCGCGGGGCTGGTCAAGAGCAAGTCGCAAGGGCTGCGACACATCGAACAGCAGGTGGCCAACGGAACCGCGCTCGAAAAGATGCGGGAGATCGTCGATGCACAGGGTGGTGATCCCCGCGTTGTCGACGCGCCCGACCAGCTCGCCGTGGCGCGTCACCGCACGACGGTTACCTCGGAGGCCACTGGGTACGTCACCGACATCGATCCGCTCGAGTTAGGCTACGCATCGATGGGGTTGGGCGCGGGGCGCAGCCGTGCCGAAGATAGCGTCGACGCTGGCGCCGGGATTCGCTTGCATGTTCAGCGAGGCGACCAGGTGCGAGAGGGCGACGCGCTCGCAACCTTGTATACGTCGGAGCGTGCGCGTCTCCGCGTAGCTGCGGACCGCGTGGGCGCATCGTTTCGAATCGGCAAGCGTCGCCCGCGGCTCCGGAGCCGCCTCATCGAGACGATTCGGCGCTGACCCGGCAAGCTTCATGGGCGCCCGACATGATCTGTGAGCGAATCTCGCGGTACTCAGGTGAATCGACGTACACGGTGCCGGGAAAATCAGCGCTGGCAGCGTATTTCTGTCCAAGTTCCTCGATGAAGCCCGTTTCGTAATCGACGCACGAGTCCCGAGATGGTTCGCGCAGGCCAATTCGGCCACGCGCGGTCTCGGGTGTGTCACCTCCGATCCACGCACCACGCAGGGTATGCCCTTCGTCGTCGCCGATTGGGACGAGCTCGCGCACGCTCGCCCCTTCGAGGCATACCCGGACACTAGCGCCGCTAAAGTTGTCAGAAATTGTAACCGTGTAGAGTGCCGTCGCTGGAGGTCGCTCGTCCAGAGGGGATGACTCAGGGGCATGCGCGCATCCGAGGAGGCACAGGAATCCGACAACTCTCCATAGTTTCATAAGGCCGTAACCCCTCAAAATTCATAGGGTATTCGCCATAGATCGCCAGTGCCTTGGCGGTACAGTTCGGGCGAAACATCTGGGCTGCATGAACGTAGTCCATGTCATGACGCACGTTTCGCTTTTAGATTGCGGCAAGCGATCGGGTTGGCTAGCGTGCCCTATGAAGAAGCGGGGGAATGGGATTGGTCCCTGACGCCGTGTTGCATCTACCGGGGCCTTTCTTGTTGCTCCTGATGCTCTTACAAGAAAGAGGAAAGAAACAATGAACTCAGCACTCAAGCACACGATCATCGCGATGGCGACTGTGGCACTCAGCATGACCGCAGCATGCAAGTCGGACGATGGTCCGGAGGCGAGCGAGGCGACGACAGGCGCCGAGGCTGCAGAAGCGGCACCGGCCGAAGCAGCCGCTCCCGCCGAAGAGGGCGCTGCAGAAGCCTCCTGTGGCGAGGGCAACTGTAGTGGCGCCAAGGAAGGCGAAGCTTCCTGTGGCGAAGGCAGCTGCGGCGGCGCCAAGGAATAGACAAAGGTCACGCTGCTCTCAACAGAGCAGCATCGTGTTTGAAGCCGCGGCGACAAGTGTCGCCGCGGCTTCTTTCTTTTGAGAGACCAAATGACTCGAGACGTCGCCGGAATAGGCCTAGGGCTGCGATACGACCTCGCGACCGAGCTCCTCGAACGACGTCCGAAGAGCGTCGCCTGGCTGGAGATCCATCCGGAAAATTACATCGATCGCGGCGGCCGCTATCAAGAGATGTTGGAGCTGGCTCGCGAAGACTGGCCGGTCGTGACGCATGGATTGAGCACGTGCTTGGGTTCGGTGGAGCCTTTCGATGCGAGCTACTTGAAGGAACTCGGAGGGTTCCTGAAGGACCTCGAGGTCCCGTGGCACAGCGAGCACTTGTGCCTAGGCGGAGCCGACGATCGCTTCTTCCACGATCTGCTCCCGCTTCCGTTCACCGAGGAGGCGGCACAGATCGCGTCGCAACGACTGACGGAAGTGCGCGACGCCATCGGGGTTCCGCTGGCGCTCGAGAACGCGAGTTACTACGCCCCGCAAGGCCCGGATGGCTTGGCAGAGGCCGACTTCGTAGTGGAGGTCCTCGAGAAAGCAGACGCGAAGCTGCTGCTGGACGTCAACAACGTTTATGTGAACGGCCGCAATTTCGGCTTCGATCCCAAGGCGTATATGGACAGGATCCCAATGGAACGCGTGGTGCAGATCCACGTCGCCGGCCACTTCGTCCGCGACGACGGCCTGCGCATCGACACGCACGGCGAGCCGGTCCCCGACGACGTGTACGAGCTTCTCGACTATACGCTGCGCAAGACAGGCCCAGTGCCGGTGCTCCTCGAGCGCGACAACAACGTGCCGCCGCTCGACGAGCTCCTGTCCGAGGTCGACGATCTCTGGAAAATTTATCGCAATGCGACGGGGGCCGACGTTGCTCGCTGACCATGCGAAGGCCATGCAACGCGTCTGCTTCGGCGCGGAGCCGAGTAAAGCCGACCTCGAGCTACTTGGGTCGCGCGAGCGCTGGCTGGTCTATCGGGACCTCGTCCGTACTCGACTCAGCAACGTGATCGGGGTTGCTCTCGCTCGCACCAAGAGCGCGATCGGGGATGAGGCCTTTAGCCGAGCCATCGATGAGTGGCTCGCCACCGGCAGCCCGAGGACCCGATACTTGCGCTACGTCCCAAGTGAGCTCGCCGAGTTTGCGATTCCAATCTGGCAACGCACGGAGGCACCCTGGGTCGCAGACCTCGCAGGCTACGAGATCGCGGCATGGGAGGTGCGACACGCGCCCCGAAACCCCACCCCGTCAGCCGAGTTCGCGTTCGATAGCAAGCCCGTCCTCGCAGCAGGGGTGAAGGTTCTCCGCCTCGCGTACCCAGTCCAAAACGAGCCGACCCCCAACACAGGCTACGCACCGGACCCTACGATCCTCTGCCTATACCGCGACAAGAACCACAGAACGATCCCGCGAAAACTCAACCCACTGGCCGCAGACCTCCTCGAAGCCTGGCGCGCCGCAGATCAAACCGTAGCCGAATCCGTCCAACAAGTAGCAGCGGCCCACCACGCCCAAATCACCCCCGTCTTCATAGAAAAACTCTCCACCCTAATCGCCGACTCCATCCAAAGAGGCATCCTCCTAGGGGGACACTCTCCCCCCTCCTAACACCCCGAAACCAAACAACATCTCCATCAAAGATCGCAGCGACGATCATTGAGCCTTCTGTCAGCGAACCCGTAGGCAGAGACGCCGCCAACCGATATCGTAAAGGCAGCCGCTGCGATCTTTCGCTGAGAAGCGCTGTAATCTTAGTGGGTTGAGAGGGGGGAGAGTGTCCCCTAGTAGCCTTCGGTTTTGCTTATTATTTCGTTCATTATTTCGCGGGTGCCTCCGCCTATGGGGTAGAGGCGGGCGTCGCGGTAGAGGCGTTCTACGACGTATTCTCTCATGTAGCCGTAGCCGCCGTGGATTTGGACGGCTTGATCACAGACACTCGAGCACATGTCGCTGGCCGCGTTCTTGGCCATCGCGGCCATCGATGGGGTTTGTTCTCCGTTGAGAAAGCGTGTGATGCACTCGCCGGTGAGGGCACGGGCGGCGGCGATCTGCGTCGCCATGTCGGCGAGCTTGTGGCGGACCACTTGGAATCCCGAGAGCGACTTGCCGAATGCGTGGCGCTGCTTGGCGTACTCGACCGACTCTCGGTAGGCGAGCTCAGCGATCGCGACGCATTGGCCCGCGAGCATGAGGCGCTCGGCGACGAAGTTGGCCATGATCATCAGGAAACCGGCGCCTTCTTGGCCGATGAGGTTTTCAGCGGGAACGCAGCAATCTTCGAACGCTAGCTCGGCGGTGTCGCTCGCCCACCAACCCGTCTTCTTGAGCTTGCTTGCTACGCTGAAACCCGAAGTGTCGCTGTCGATGATCAGCATCGATATTCCGCCGCGCCCCTCGCCACCGGTACGCACCGCGGTCGTAATGAAATCTGCTCGCGTGCCCGACGTGATGAACGTTTTGGCCCCGTTCACTATGTAGCGGTCGCCGTCGCGGACGGCCTTGGTCTGCACGGCGGCCACATCACTACCGCCGCCGGGCTCGGTGATGCCAAGTGCGGACACCTTCTCCCCGGTGAGCGTGGGTCGAACGTAACGCGCCTTCTGTGCCTCGGTTCCAAACTTCACGATCGGCGGAAGCGCGATCCCGTGGCTCCCTAGGCCCACGCAGGTGCCCACCGACTTCCCGCCAAGCACCATCTCTTCGGCGGCCACGAGTACGTGGCTCAGGTCCCCGCCGTCACCGCCGACCTCTTCTGGGTAGCCAGTGGCGAGGAAGCCCGCCTCAGCGGACTGCTGATAGAGCTCCCGAGGGAACTCGTTGGCCTCTTCCCAAGCATGCGCATTCGGCGCGATCGCGGAGGTCGCGAAACGCCGCACTTGGTCACGCAGCGCGCGATGCTCGTCCGTCTCGAATAGGTAGCCGTTCATGGCCCTGCCCTGGCGACTCTACACGGCAAGCGCGTCGTGAGTCAGACGAATTGCGGACCGGCCAGTCGAAAGGTCGGAAAGGTTGACCGAGGAGCCTTCGACTCCCCGGCCCTACTCACTCTTCCGATGCAGCGGCAGCAACGGGCTCCGGCTCTAGAAT
>JAFDFW010000330.1 GCA_019309605.1 Deltaproteobacteria bacterium
AGCGATCGGAGGTCTGCCCGCCATCGCAGAGGTTCCGGTCTGGCTCGTCGGGCATCGCGCCCTCCGCGATCTGCCTCGCATCAAAGCCGTCTGGGCCTTCCTCGAGGATCTAACCTCCGAGTTCGTGTGAACAGCGCGCGTCCGGTCTCCGTCGGGCATCTAACGCCCGACGGAGACGCCCTTCCAAAACGCAACGTGGTCTTTGATGTTGGCGGCGGCGTCTTTGGGCTCCGGGTAGAACCAGGCGGCGTTCTCGTTGCGCTTGCCATCGACGACGAGATGGTAATAGCTGGCGGTGCCCTTCCAGGGACACACACTCTGGTGGTCACTGGGCTCGAATAACGCTTCCTCGATGCGGCCAGGTGGAAAGTAGACGTTCCCCTCGACCAGCTCGAAATCATCGGACTCTGCGAGTACCTGTCCTTCCCAAATCGCCTTCGCCATCATGCCTCCTGCTCCCTGCAACCTAGGGCGCGGCTATGGCCCGTCGACCCCCGTTGACCTGACCGGCATGAGCCCCAGAAACTCCGCACCGTATGCCCAATCATCTCGAGAACGAGACCAGCCCCTATCTGCTTCAACACGTCGACAACCCGGTCGATTGGTATCCATGGGGCGAGGAGGCGATGCGGCTCGCGAAAGAACAAGACAAACCGATTCTGCTCAGCATCGGCTACGCGGCTTGTCACTGGTGCCACGTGATGGCGCACGAGTCGTTCGAAGACCAAGTGACGGCCGAACAGATGAACGCGGACTTCATCAACGTGAAGGTCGATCGCGAGGAGCGTCCCGATGTCGACAGCATCTACATGCAGGCCGTCAATGCGATGACCGGTCGTGGCGGCTGGCCCATGACGGTCTTTCTCACGCCAGACGGAAAGCCGTTTTACGCGGGCACCTATTTTCCGAATGAGCCTCGCCACGGGATGGCGAGCTTCCAACAGATCCTGACTGGCGTGATCCAAGCGTGGCGCAATGACCGGGAAAACGTCGTGGGCAGCGCGAGCGAGGTCGCCCAGCAACTCCAGGCGCTCTCAGGAGTGGGCTTCGAGGAACAGCCCCTCGACGAGGAGATCTTTCGAAGCGCCCTCCGTGGTTTGGGTCAACGCTTTGATGCCAACTGGGGAGGGTTCGGCGACGCGCCGAAGTTTCCCCAGCCGATGACGATCGAGTTCCTGCTGCGGGAGTCGATCCGAGGCGAGAACGACGATGCGCTCGAGATGGCCGAGGGGACGCTTCGGAAGATGGCCGAGGGCGGCATGTACGATCAGATTGGCGGCGGCTTCGCCCGGTACTCCGTCGACCATCGTTGGCTGGTGCCGCACTTCGAGAAGATGCTCTACGACAACGCGCAGCTCGCCCGGGTCTATCTCCACGCATGGCAGGTCACGGGCAACGACTTCTACCGCCGCATCACCGAGGAGACGCTCGACTACGTGCTTCGGGAAATGCGTCACGAGGACGGGGGCTTCTACAGCAGTCAGGATGCGGACAGCGAGGGTGTCGAAGGCAAGTTCTACGTTTGGTCGGCGGACGAGATTCGCGAGGCGCTCCGGCGTGTCGAACGAGGGCAATTGGGAAGGGCACAACATCCTGAACCTGCGCCTCGCGGAGGCTCTCGATGGGCGCATCGCTGCAGCGCGCGCGACGCTCTACGAGCTGCGCTCCAAGCGCATCTGGCCGGGCCTCGACGACAAGGTCCTGACTTCGTGGAACGGTCTGATGCTGGCGGCGTTCGCCGAAGCTGGGCAGGCCCTCGGTCGGGCTGACTACATCGAGGCCGCCGAATCGAACGCGGACTTCCTGCACCGCACCATGCGGCGTGACTCCGGACGGCTCTTCCGAACGTGGAAAGCTGGGTCCGACGCGAAGTACAACGCCTATCTCGAGGACTACGCGTACCTGGCCGACGGCCTCTTGGCGCTCTACGAGGCCACATTCGAGCGGCGTTGGGTCGACTGGGCGCGCGAGCTTGCAGAGCTGATGCTCGGCCACTTTCGCGACACCAAGAACGGCGGTTTCTTCGACACCTCGGACGACCACGAGCAGTTGATCCATCGGCCGAAGGACCTCCAAGACAACGCGGTGCCAAGCGGCAACGCGATGGCCGCCAGCGTTCTGGTGAGGCTCAGCTTGCTGACGGGAAACGGCGACTACTGGCAAGTCGCCGAGCAAAGCACCTCAACCATGAACAAGTTCATGGCCCAATATCCCTCGGGATTTGGCCAATGGCTCAACGTCGCCAAGTTCATGCTCAGCGAACCGCGTGAAATCGCGCTCATGGGAAACGGCGATGCAATCGCACCTTTGCTCAAAGTGATCCGTGGTGGATACCGACCCTTTCAAGTCGTCGCTGCCGGCGAGGAAGGCTCGTTGCCCTTGCTGGAGAACCGGCCCCAGATCGACGGCAAGAGCTCGCCCTTCAGCTGGGGTCGCCTTGAGCCGGCGACGGGCATGGATTGCCTTACTGGCACTCGGACTGATGGTGTCCTTTACGAGTGCCGCAGGGAGGGCAAGCACGTGGACGGCCCTGATCTCGGCGCGGTATCCCGACGTGGCTTGGATCGACAGTGAAACGCTCTCCAACTGGATGGACGACTCGTCCGATGGGGAGCTCGTTCTCCTCGACGTGCGCACGCCCGAAGAGCAACGGGTGAGTCACTTGCAAGATGCGCGGCTCGTGGACGCAAGGAACCCCAACATCGGAGCGCTCACAATCCCAACAGGCGCCACGGTCGTCGTCTACTGTTCGGTGGGCTACCGAAGCGCCTCGATCATCGAGGCGTCGGAGCAGACGGGAAGGCCAAACATCTACAACCTCGAGGGAGGGATCTTCGACTGGGCGAACCAGGATCGCCCGATCTATCGAGGAGTGAAGCGGACGCACGGGGTGCATCCTTTCAACAGCGTTTGGGGCCTGCTCCTCCGAAAAGACCTAAGGGCCAAGGACTAAGTCGCTCGACTACGAGCGCCTTAGATAGATGAAACCTGGCTCGACAGACCGACTGGCCTCTACGTTCGTGCGCGCAGGGGACCGTGTTACTGCGCCGGCGGCTCGTCGATGACCACGGGGTTGCGCGGCGGGGCATCCGGCGTGCCAGTCGGAGGCGAAGGTTCCGACGGAAAGTCGGGGACGGTCCAGTCGATGCCATCATCAACCTCAGGCGCAGTCTCAGACTCGGTCGCTGGCTCTGCCGCTGACTCTGCCGCTGGCTCTGCCGCTGACTCTGCCGCTGACTCCGTCACTGACCCTGCCGCTGACACTTTCTTCTTCTGTCGCTTCTTCTTCGGTTTCGCTTTCGGCTTGGGCTTGGGCGGCGGCTCCTCAACCACCGGCTCCTCCGCAACGACCTCCTCGATCACCAGCGGCTCCACCACCGGGGAGTCGGTCCCGACGTCGGCAACCTGCGCGTCCTCTTCCGCAATCACGGGCGGAGCTTCCATCGGCTCGGCCTTCGGTTCCTCGGCGACTGCGGGCTGCGCGCGCTGCATCCACAAGGTCCCAGTCACCACACCGACGAGGACCAACGCCAGCAGGCCAAGCGATGCCCACAGCCACTTGTGGTTCCTCTGCTTCGGCCCCGACGCGGCGACGTGGTTGTGCGACGTGGTTCCAAAAGGCTTGGGCGCAGATGAAAGCAACGCCTCGTCGTCCGGATTGCGCTCGACCGCGATGGGCTGCGTGTCCGCCAGGGGAGACGGGGAGCTCGGCGGCCCACTCGAGCCGAGAATCTCGGCCAAATACGAGCCCGGAGCAGCCAAATCATCGCCCCATATCGTGCCGAAAAGGAGCGCGCGCGCGTCGTTGAGCAGCCCCGCATTGCCGGCCGCCTCCGCAAGCGAGTCCAAGAACTCCGCAAGCGTTTGTTGGCGCGCGGCCGGGTCCTTGCTGAGCGAACGCATCACGACGCGAGCCACATCATCGGGCACCTCTGCACCTCGGCCGGTAGCCTGAAGAAGGGGCGGAGCCTGATGCACATGCTGCATCAAAACCGCACCCGCGGTCTTGCCGTCGAACGGAAGCTCCCCTGTGAGAAGCTGATAGGTCAGGACCCCGAGCGAGTAGATGTCACTTCGCTGATCGGTCTCTTCGCCCGTGGCCGCTTCCGGCGAGATGTACGTCGCCGTTCCGAACACGCGGCCGTTCTGTGTGGTCGTCGGTCCGATCCCCTCGGCCTCGAGGACGCGGGCGATCCCGAAGTCGACGAGCTTCACGAAGTCGGTGTCCCTGCCGCGCCGCACGAGGTAGACATTCTCGGGCTTGATGTCACGGTGCACGATTCCAGCCGCATGCACAGCGCCGAGCCCGGCGCAAAGCTTCATGGTCATGATCAGAGCGCGCTCGAGGGACGGTAGTCCCTGCTCATCGAGCTCGTCTGCAAGTGACCTGCCCTCGAGCAGCTCCATGACGATGTAAAGCCGGCCATCCGGAAGCCGACCGGAAAGAAAGACGCGGACGAGGTTCGGGTGATCCAACGAGATCGCGACCCGGGCTTCGCGTTCGAACCGAAAGACCGCCTGTTCGTCGCGTGCGAGCTCGGGCCTCAGGACCTTGATCGCCACGTCGCGACCCACCGTGGTTTGGTGAGCCCGATACACCGTCCCCATCCCGCCGGTCCCAATTTGTTCCTCGATGCGAAACTGCTCGAGCAGAACGGTACCCATAAGCGGATCCGCTATCTCGTCGTCGGTAACCAGCAGGCCGCCGTCGTGTGGGCAATACTCGGCTCGGCTACCGAACTTCGCACCGCAGCGAAGGCAAATCTTCCGCATGTCGGTAAGCTTCCCTGGAAACAACCGGGGCGTAGCATCTGGCAGGGGGTAATACAATTCCCCCCTCCGACGCACGTTTGGCTGCTAGCTTCACTTCCATGCGTATCATTGGGGGTCGGCTTTCGGGGCGCAGGTTCGGCGCGCCCAGTGGGCGAGGCACACGGCCCACGTCGGACCGCGTCCGAGAGGCGCTCGCCTCTGCGCTCGAATCGCGGCGCGCGTTCGAAGAGGCGCGAGTGATCGACCTGTTCGCCGGCACCGGGGCGTTCAGCTTCGAGGCGCTGTCCCGAGGCGCTTCGCTCTCCGTCGTGGTGGACCGGGATCCACGCGCCATCCGGCAACTCACCCAAAGCGCAAAGGAGCTCGGGCTCAGCGCAGAGATCCGCCCCTCGCGCGTGGACCTTCTGGGTGATCCGAGGGGGGCTGTCCGCAAGCTCCCGGAAGCGGACGGGGGCTTCAACTTGGTCTTTGCCGACGCGCCCTACTCCGAGATCGACTCGGTCCCGCCCCTTCTCGACGCTCTAGTTGGATCGGAGCGACTGACGGCAGGCGCCTGGGTCGTCATCGAGCACCCGGCAACCCACGACTGGAGCTGGCCAAATGGGCTCGCGCCGGACGCGGACTACCGCTATGGTCAAACCGGTATTAGCCTCGGCGTCTACGCACCCGAGAAAGGCACGCAGTGAGAGGCATCGCCGTTTATCCCGGGTCGTTCGACCCGATCACCAAGGGACACACCGCCATCCTTCACAGCGGCTTGGTGGCCTTCGAGAAGATCATCGTCGCCGTTCTGAACAACGACTCGAAGCAGTCGCTGTTCAGCGTGGCCGAGCGAATGGAGATGATCCGAGAGTCGGCGGCCGAGATGGGTGTCGATCCCGACCGCATCGAGGTCGATAGTTTCGACGGCCTGCTGGTGAGCTACGCGCAGCAACGCAATGCGCGCGTCATCCTGCGAGGCCTCCGCGCCGTCGCGGACTTCGAGTACGAGCTTCAGATGGCCAACATGAACCGTCACCTCAGCCAGGACGTCGAGACGGTGTTCATCATGGCCAACGACGCGTACTTCTACGTCGCGTCGAATCTCGTCAAAGAGGTAGCCAGGCTTGGCGGCAACGTCGCGGGCCTCGTGCCTGGCCCCGTCTTGCCAAAGCTCCTTGCCAAATTCGACAAGTAGGTCGGCTGGCTGACGAGCCCCTCGCGAGCGAGTCGCCGCAGCTCTGGCAGGGCGCTCAGCGAGACCTTCCCCAGCTGCAGCTCG
>JAFDFW010000331.1 GCA_019309605.1 Deltaproteobacteria bacterium
CCGCGTCAGCTACGTCGACAAGTACAGCGGCGAGCAGTACCCGGGTGTCTCCTCCAACTATCTGTGCGATCTCGTTACCGGCGACATTGTCACCATGGCAGGCCCGTACGGCCTGGCGTTCGAGGTGCCCGAGGAGATGGACGCCAACCTCATCCTGATTGGCACGGGCACCGGCATCGCTCCGTTCCGTGCGTTTGTGAAGCACCTCTACAAGAACGTCCCAGAGTGGAAGGGCACGATCACGCTCTTCCACGGCGCGCGAAGCGGGCTCGAGCTTCTCTACATGAACGACGAGCGGGACGATTTCGCGCAGTACTACGACAGCGCCACGTTCGAGGCGTTCAAGGCGCTCAGCCCCCGACCGAGCTGGGCCGCTCCCATCGACTGGAAGGGCGCTCTTGCCGAGCGCGGCGAGAAGCTGTGGAGCCTGCTCGGGCAGCCCAACACCTACGTCTATGTGGCCGGCCTCGAGAAGATGCGCGGCGAGCTGGATAACGCGTTCGGTGAAATCGCCGGCTCCGAGGAGAAGTGGGCCCGCCGCAGGGCCGAGCTCAGCGCCGGTGGTCGCTGGGTGGAGCTGCTGTACTAGTGGCCTCGCGCGTCCTTGGTTTTCATTTCGATTACCTCTCGCCATACGGCTACCTGGCGTGGCATCGGCTGCCTGGCTTAACAGAGCAATATGATCTGCGCGTCGAGGTGAAGCCGACGCTGTTCGCCGCCTTGCTCAACCACTTCGGTCACAAGGGGCCGGCGGAGATCCCACCGAAACGGATCTACATGTTCAAGGACAGCCTTCGTGCAGCGGTGCAGCTCGGCCTGCCCTTCGTTCCGCCGTTCTCGCATCCCTTTAATCCACTGGCGTCGCTGCGAGCGACCCTCCTCGACATGGATGACGACACTCGCGCTCGCCTCGTGACCGACTTGTTCGACGCAACCTGGGCCCAAGGTCGAGATGTCGGCTCTGCGGAAGTCGTCGCGGAGATTTGCGCCAACGCCGGCGTACCCGACGCGCTCGAGCGCATCCGAGAGCCTGCGATCAAGCAACGGTTGCGCGATGCAAGTCAGCAGGCGATCGAGATCGGTGTGTTTGGCGTGCCCACGATGGTCGTCGAGGGAGAGCTTTTCTGGGGCACGGACAGCTTGGCCCATCTCGAGCGCTTCCTCGCCGGCAAGGACCCGGTACGTCCGGAAGACGTCGAAGGCTGGCTTGCGGTGCCGGGGACCGCACAACGCGAGTAGACATGAAAACCTGGATATCTAGACGGCGAGCGCAGCTCGAGATGGGGTGAAATCATGATGAGAACATGTGTTGCGATGGTGTTGGCTATGGCATCGTTTGGCTGCGCGCGGACCGAACCCATTCAGTTGCCCGGTCTCGACGACACCCGTCTTTCGGATGGGACCTGTCCGACCATTCACTGCAACACGTACCAGACCGATGCGCTGCCGCTCAAGGGGCCTGAAGCGCCCACCCAAGTGCTTGGGGACGATGTCATCGACCATCTCTGGTCCTCACCGATCGCCGGCGGGATTCTCGACTTCACGTATCCGGACGGATCGACCGTGTTCTGGGTCTCGCAGGTCGATCGCATCATGAAGCTCCGCCTCGATGAAAAGAACAAGCTGCAGAAGGTCACTGAGTTCCCGATCGAACCCGACAAATTTCCCCGCTTCTCACCTGAGGACATGCAAGGCATCGTCGCGAAGCTCGACGCGGCGGTCGTCGGAACCAAAGAATACGACGAGCTCGCCGACGAATGGAACGGCTATCAAATCGAGGGCCTGCGCGCGTACTACGCGATGGTGAGCAACAAGGGCATCCTCTACGTGAGCAATCGCAATGGGGTCGTCGCCTACGGCGATGCAGAGCCCGGCAACTCAAGCTCTGCGATCGTGAAGCTCGGGCAGTATGGTTTCAAGAAGCTGAAGCTGCAGCTCAGGTTGAAGATGCCAATCCCGATCATGATCGGGATGAACGTCACACCGGATGGGCACATCATCGCGGTGACGATCGACGGCACCGTGGTGGGAATCAAACCGGACCTGAGCGAGGCCGTGTACTACAACCTTCCCGGCGAACAGATTTGGAACAGCATCGCGATCGACGAGCGCGGGGGCATCTACGTGCCGGGCACGCGGAAGCTCCACAAGCTGATTTGGAAGGACGGCGGTTTCAGCGACGACCCGAAGGACGGCGCCTGGGTTGAGGCCTACGAGATCGGCTCGCTCGACGAGACGCTTCGCGCGGAACGCGGCTCCGGGACCACACCGGCGCTGATGGGCGGCCCCGACGACAAGGACAAGTTCGTGGTCTTTGCCGACGCCGCCAACGTGAACAACTTGATCCTCTACTGGCGCGACGAGATCCCCGATGACTGGAAGCAGATCCCGGGCACGAGCAGCCGCCGCATCGCAGGCCTGCTCCCCGTGGACTTCGGCGACAAGTCGCTGACGAGCTCCTACTCGGAGAATTCGGCCACCATCTTCGACTACGGCGCCGTGCTGGCGAACAACCAGGTCAAAACAAACGAAAAGATGATGCTGGACGTGCAGCTCAAGATGAAAGACCCGAAGCGGACGCCCTACGGGGTGCAGAAGTTCCAGTGGGACCCGGCGACTCGCCAATGGAAGGTCGCTTGGACGCGCGCCGATGTCTCGAACCCCAACAGCACGCCGGTCGTGACCACCAAAAACCGGCAGCTCCACACCGTCGGGCTCAAGGACGGGAGCTGGGCGATGCAAACGCTCGACTGGGACACTGGCGAAACCCGCGCGGTGTACACCCTGGGGCCGAGCGAGCGCTACAACCCCATCATGCTGGCCCTGCAGGTGCTACCCAGCGGCGACCCGATCTTCGCCACGTTCGGCGGCGTAATGCATCTTCGACTGGGTCAGGATAAATGACAGGCAAAATTCTCGTTTATGGATCGTACGGATACGTCGGCGATTTGATCGCTCGGTTCGCCAAGGAAGACGGCGTCGAGGTGGTTCTCTCCGGCCGCAACTCGGAGCGGCTTCGCGAGCAAGCGGAGCGCCACGGCTTCGACTCCGTTCCGGCCGACGTTTCGGATCCGGAGTCGATTCGAAACGCCCTTCGCGACGTGGACGTGGTGATCCATTGCGCGGGGCCGTTCTGCCATACCTACGAGGCGATGGCGCGGGCGTGCCTCGACACGCACACGCACTACATCGACATCAACGGGGAGTCTGAGGTCTTCGAGGGCCTCTGGGCGTTGGACGAGGAAGCCAATCGTGCGGGCGTCATGTTGCTTCCGGGAACGGGTTTCGATGTCATCCCTTCGGATTGTCTCGCAGCGCACCTGAAATCGCGCTGCCCCGAGGCTACGCACCTGGAGCTTGCCTTTCGCGGCGAGGGCGGTGGGGTCTCCCACGGCACCGCAACGACGATGCTGGAGACCATGAGCCAAACCGGCATCGTGCGTCGAGATGGCCAGGTGGTGCAGGTTCCGGCGGGGTGGAAGACGCGCATGGTCGACTTCGGCGACGGCCAGCCCGCGCACAGCATGACCGTCCCGTGGGGCGACGTCATCACGGCCTACAAGAGCACGGGCATCCCGAACATCATGGTCTACATCGCCATGCCTGCAGGAGCCACGCGCGTGCTACGGCTCATACGGCCCCTGCTGCCGCTTCTCGCGACGGGCCCCGTACAAAACCTGATCAAGAAGCGCATCGACGCCGCCCCGGCGGGGCCGGATGACCAAGCGCGCGCGGCGGCTTATCTCGACTTCTGGGGTGAAGCGAAGGCAGCGGACGGACAGAC
>JAFDFW010000332.1 GCA_019309605.1 Deltaproteobacteria bacterium
AATCTGCTCCAGCCACTCGCGTGCACCAGGATTGACAAGAATCGAATCAATGACGCCGCCAATACCTTCCAAGCCCTCGGGATCGTGACGCACCGAGAGTTGCCGAATGTAGGATCCCTGAGTCGATGAGAACGTGCTCCGTAGGAGAAAACCGAATCTGAATTTCTCCGCTCCACGCAAACCGCTGAAACTCTTCAAACCTTTCAGAAAAAGTTCAGCGAGGTCAGGGTGCAGAATCAGTGAATCGCGAAAAGCATTGCCGGACTCGATATTGCGTTCGAACGCCGCAAGTTCAGCAGACCGGACGGCTCGCGACATCTGTTGGGTATTCTGGCGGATTTGAATGGCCACATAAACCAGTGACACGAAGATAGCCACCGCACCCACTGCTTCAGCTATAGCTCCGACCGCTATCCAAGTGATAGGTCCGAGTGCTACCCAGTTCATGACTGCCTCCGTGAGTCGGCGCCGTTGAGCTCAACCGTCACCGGAACACCATTGCGAAGGGTCTGGAGCACCACGCAGCAATGTTCTGCAGCAGACAAAAGCTTGGCTTCGAGTTTCGGCATGGTTCCCGGCGCGAGCTCTAGATCCACTCGGACGTTCATTTGCTGAAACGCGACCGGGGTCTCTCTGGACACACAAAGGGTCCCGCGCACGTCGACGTCCCCCGCAACGGTGACCGTTAGCTTCGTAATCTCGACGTCGAGCTGCCCTGCGATCTGACGGAGCGTCGAATCTGCGCAGGCAGCCAGCGCGGAACACAGGATATCGCCCGGATTCGGAAAATCGTGCAGACCACCAAGTGCGCGATGCACTCCGACGGGGACTTTCACTCCATAGCCGAGACCCAGCTCGACTTCGCTGTGAAGCGGATCGCTCGGCGCGTAGCGGGCTTGCCCCGTGCGCGCTCCATCTTGAATCATCGCGCACTCCGGATGCTTGCGGTAGGTCTGGATGCGCTGGATGCGGCGGCGATTGAGAGATTCTGTCGGATTCGAGTCTGTCGTGGATATTACGGTTGGCATGATTCACTCCTGGGTTGTTGCGCCTTGAGCAAGGCTCTACCCAAGTGACGCTAGAACCAATCGAGCGACCGCCAGCTAACGCATAGCGGGCCAGAGATTGTGTAAAGAAGCCATGAAAGCTAGGATTCGGAAGTGCCCAGCATTCGATTTTGCAGCACCCAAGGTGGCAAACGGCTCGCATACGCCCTCGACGGTGACGGGCCGGCCATCGTCTTTCCGGCGTGGTGGATAAGCCATGTCGAAAAGGACTGGGAGCACGGCCCCTTTCAGGAGTTCTTCAGCGCTCTTGCGCAGCATCACCTCGTGGTTCGCTACGATCGTGTTGGCGTGGGCCTCAGTGATCGGGACCGCGATCCGAAAGACATCACGGTTGAGCGCGAAGTCGAAGACATGGGGTCCCTCATCGACCATCTTGGGCTCGATAGGTTCACCCTCTTTGGCGTGTCGTGCGGCGGTCCGACTGCAATCACCTACGCCGCACAGGAGCCGTCCAAGGTACGGAGCCTCATTTTGCACGGTTCCTATCTTCGCGGTTGCACCATCGCGAAACCCGAAGTCCAAGAGGCCATGTTTGGTCTCGTTCGTGCAAGCTGGGGTCTCGGTTCCAAAACATTGGCTTCGGTCTTCACACCGGACCATTCGCCGGAAGAGATTCGACGAACCACCGCCATGCAGCGGGAATCCGCAAGCAGGGAAACGGCAGCACAACTGCTGATGCTGACGTATTCTGCCGACGTCGCGGCGGTAGCATCCGGGGTCGTAGCCCCGTGTTTAGTGACGCACCGGCACCACGACAGCGCGATCCGCTTTGACGCTGGGCGCGAGCTCGCGGCGAATCTTCCGGATGCCTCCTTTGTGCCGCTCGACGGCACAGCACATCCCCCGTGGGAAGGAGACAGGGCAGCGCTACTGGAACAGATCTTCGATTTCCTCGGCACCGGCCCCACCGCCGGGACGGCTGGCGTCTCCCAAGCGACGGCCCCGAACGAGAACGCGCTCGTCCGGCGGGGCGAGGTGTGGATGCTATCGTTCGAAGACGCGCAGGCGCTTCTCAAACACAGCAAGGGGCTCGCTGACTTGGCCACACTCCTAGCGAATCCCGGCGCAGAAATCGCCGCTGCGACGCTCATGCACGGAGCGGAACCCACTGCGGCGCCCGTTGGCAGCGATGACATGCTCGACGACCGCGCGCGAAGCGAGTTTCGGGGGCGGGTGCAGGCGATCGAAGAAGACTTGGAAGAGGCTCGCTCGTTCAACGATCTCGGCAGGATCGAGCGCCTCGAACAAGAGCGCAGTGCGATCCTCGCGGAGCTCCGCGTGGCGACCGGGCTCGGCGGCCGAAGTCGCAAGCTCAAGGACCCAAGCGAACGAGCGCGCAAAGCCGTCAGCGCACGAATCCGCGAGAGTATCCAGCGCATTGCCGAGGCCCATCCCGCTGCGGGTGAGCATTTCGTCGACGCGGTACGTACCGGCGCTTTCTGCTGCTACGAGCCGAAAAGCAGCGTGAACTGGCGACTTTGACACCGCCAGGAGCCTCCTGGCAGGGTGCGCGATGCGCTCTAGCGCCTCCAAGGAAAGGAGAGCGCAATGACTCATCTCGATCTACAAAACGCCAGCCCCGGTACCACCATGTCGACCCCAGCGCGATGGGCCACTTTGGTCTACGGGGTGCTCTGCTACCTCGCATTTCACGTCAGCTTCATTTGGCTGGTGTTGTTCCTCAACGACGTCCCGATCGTCCCGACGATCAACTCCGGCGCCTCGCGGCCCTGGGCGATCGCAATCGCGATCAATCTCGGGCTCGTGTTGCTCTTCGGGTTGCAACACAGCGTCATGGCGCGCCGGTCGTTCAAGCAAGCCTGGACGAAAGTCATTCCAGAGCCTGCGGAGCGCCCCACCTTCGTGCTGGCGACCGTCGCATGTCTCATCGCCGCCTACGTGTTCTGGTCACCGATGACAACGGAGATCTGGAGCGTTGACCGCCCGGCAGCCGTCTATACCATCCTCGGCGTCCAGGCGGTCGGCTGGCTCACGCTCGTCGGTTCCACATTCGCGCTCAACCACTTCCACTTGTTCGGCCTGACGCAGACGTGGAGTGCATTTCGTAACCGTCCCGTGCCCGACCTCGAGTTCCGCATGCCATGGATCTACCGCGTGGTTCGGCACCCGATCCAACTCGGCATCCTGATCGGTGTTTGGGCAGCGCCAGTCATGACGGTCGGGCACTGCGTGTTCGCGGCCGCGATGACGGTGTACATGTTCGTCGGCCTCTTCTTCGAAGAACGCGACCTTGTTCGCCAGTTCGGCCAACGTTACCTCACGTATCGCCAGAGTGTGCCCAAGGTCATCCCACGATTGTGGCCGTCAGCCTCGAGCGCCAAACAACACAACGCCCCGCCGGAGGTGACGGAGCTCATCCGGGAAAACCAACTGAATCGTTAGGAGTCGTCATGGGTCACAGCGAAAACGAGAAAAGGCATCTCTACTGGTTCGACGAGGGGGATTTCGAATCCTCGAAGAGGCTCCTTTCCGAAGCTGGCTACCGGCTCGAGGCGACTCGCATGACGCCGTGCCAGGTTCTCGGCGCACGGGGGAAGAGCCTGGTGTACGCACCTCCTGAGGTCTGGAGCCGCCTCTGTGTGCGGCAAGGGTCGTGGTATCGCCATTCGGATCGTCGCGGCCAGTACATGGTGATGAGCGATCACCGGCTGCCCGAGGCTCTCGACGATTACCTCGACTCGGAAATGTCCGAGTC
>JAFDFW010000333.1 GCA_019309605.1 Deltaproteobacteria bacterium
ATGGGAGCGGCACGACACCGACGCTCATCGGCGATCGATTCGTCGCGATCGTCGACAATGGCCCCGAGCACGTGCACCTGAACGTCTACCGTCAGAACGATGGTTCACTTGTCAGCAAGCTGCCGCTGTTCGAGGCGGGTCAAGGCGCCGTCGAAAACTCGGTCGTGGCCTACATGGACCACCTCATCGTCGGGAACACTTACGGCTACGTCGACCCGTTCAAGGAGAACCCCACCGCGGGCGGCATCATGCGGTTCGATTTCGACCACGAGGCAGGCGAGTACAAAGTGGTCGAAGGCTGGCCGGCGGCAGGCCACATCGACGCGAAGACGGCGACCCCCAAGCTCTCGACGCCTCGCGGCTTGATCTACGTGTACCAACGCGATGACGAGCCGGTGAACGGCCATCGCGACTGGATGCTCACAGCGATCGACTTCCGGACCGGTTGGCGAGTCTTCCGAATCAAGGGCTACTTCAACAAGGGCGAGTTTGACGACAACGTCACACGCATCGTCGAGCGGGCCTCCCTCGGCAAGGGCAACTACGACCGCAAGGTCTTCAACAACATCTGGGGCACGTTCACCTTTGGCCCAGACAACACCGTATACCTGGGCGCGTATCGGGGCTTCTTGAGATTCTGGTCCGACGACGAGATGCCGAAGTAGTCCCTCGCCTCAGTCGTCGACCTTGCGACCGTAGAGCGCTTGCACGCGCCTGGCGTTGTCGCCCTCGAGGAGGTGGATACGCCGAATCTGCTCTGGAGAAGCCTGCTGGATCTCTTTCACGATCAACCATTCGACGGTTTCAGTGTAAGGCGGCGTCGTGAGCGATCCGCGGTAGTGATAGTACTCGTAGTCCGGGTTGCGATCGTTGGGCGAGAGGTAGACCTGACCCGCCTCGAGCTCCTCGCCACCTTCTTCGCTGGGGACCTGATCCAAGAAGCTCGTGATGAACGGATCCGCCTCGCCCATACGGAACAGGAAGCTCACCACGAGGTAGCGGGGTGGCTCCTCCGGAGTCTTCGGTTCAATCATGTTCACGATGTGCCCCTCCATCGGATACGTGATGCCGTCGATCTGATGCTCTGATGGCGTGTGGAAATGGGCCTGCTTGAGCTGGTACTCGTTCCCGTCGAGCGTCACCGACGAACCGGGCTGGAAATCAAGTTGGATCGTGTGCCCCTTGTTCTCGAGGTGGTTGGGTTCGGCGCCATGCATGTTGATCGCAATCTCGTGATGGCCTCCCTCGGCCCGGCCGCTCAGGATGTTCACGGGCGACTGGACCAGGCCGTGATCCAATCCCGGGAGCGCGTAGCGCTCCTCCCTAGCCTCCTGTCTGACGGCCGTCTCTGGCTCGACGTCTGGCTTGGGTTGCCTGCACTCGCACGCCGTCAGCAGAGTGAGCGCGGCCAGCAAGGTGAGGGTTGCGCGTGGGGTCCTGAGCATGCCGCCACATTACCGGGACAAACCAAAATTGGCACTTGCCATCTGCCCTTCGACACGGTCCAATATGGGCGGGAGATCTCGAATATGACGAACGGCATCGAAGCAGTTGATCAGGAAATGTTGGGCACCCTCAAGCGGCAAGCGGGGGTCGGGACCGCCGTGGGGATCCTCGTCGTCGTCGCGGGGATTCTGGCACTGCTCTCACCACTCGTGGCAGGGCTGTCGATTGCGATCACGGTGGGCGTACTCATCATCGCGTCCGGCGTCTCGAGACTGTTTCTCGCCTTCAAAATGGGCTCGTTTGGCCACGGGCTGTTGGTCTTCTTGCTAGGCGTGCTCTCCATCGTGATCGGCGGCTACATGGTTTCTCGCCCCGGCATGGCGCTCGCCACGCTCACGCTCGTTTTGGCGGTCTACTTCGCCGTCGACGGCGTCTTCCAGATCATCTGGGCATTTCGCCTTCGTCCGATCAAAGGCTGGGGCTGGTCGCTCTTTAGCGGCGTCGTCTCGCTTGCGCTCGGTATCATGATTTGGCGCCAGTTCCCCGTCTCGGGGGTGTGGGCCGTGGGCACGCTCGCCGGCATTCACATGGTGTTCGGCGGATCTTCGGTCGCCTCGCTCTGCAGCAGCGCGCGGCGCGCCGCCAAAGAAGGTCAGTAGCTACGCCACTAGTGGTCGACAGCGGCCGTTTACGTACTCCGCAGGCTGCCGGGGCGGTGCCGGCGGAGACTGCGGTGACCGAGGAGGCGTCCCGAGCGATTTTTCGGTTGGAGGTACCGACATGGTGGGCTCTGGCCTAGCGGGTTTGGAGCCCGGTACAGTGGCTGGAACGGCGGGCTGAGGAGAAGGGGGAGGCGTTTGGATCGTCGTCGTCCGCTGGATCGTCTTGCCAGGCGGAACCGGCTCCTCGGCGGCGGGTGCCCGACACCCCAACACCGCAACGAGAGACGTGAACACGGTCGTCGTAAGAAGCGTCGCTGTCGGCATGGGGACCTCCTATCGCGCGTGCTTGACTTATACGCCCACTCTCGGCCTTTGTGCCAGTGCCAGTCGAGCCGGGGCCTGGATCAGTCGATGGGTTCGCCGATGGGAACCAGGCGTTCCGGAACGTCTTCCAGGGGGGACTCACGTCGTTCGAGCGTAGAGATCGCGCGCCACCAGGTTTCGACACCTTCGACTCGCGATGGCTCGATCGGTGCACCCAGCATCGGCATCATCAAGTGTGTATCGAGGCTTGGCGCTAGCTCGATGAGTCGTTCTGCGGGTTCATCCCAGTCGTGGATCCCGAGGTCGAAGGTCCCCCAGTGCACCGGCAGGAAGCTCCCGCCGCCGAGCAGCTTCAAGGCCTCGAGGGCGTTATCTGGGCCGAGGTGGATGTGGCCCCAGGCGGGATGAAAGGCGCCGACTTCGAGCATCACGAGGTCGAAGGGACCGAGGCGCCGGGCGATTGCTTCGTACTCCGGGGTGAGGCCGGTGTCGCCGCTGAAGAAGACGCGGTGTCGCGGGCCGCGCAGCGCGAACGAGGACCAGAGCGTGCGATTGCGATCGGCGGCCGCGCGTCCTGAGAAGTGTTGTGACGGGGCCGCGGTGATTCGAAAGTCGGTGGTGGAAAGCTCCGCGCTCTCCCACCAATCGAGCTCGATGATACGCTCCGGTGGCACGCCCCAGGCTTCGAGATGCGCGCCCACGCCGAGCGAGGTGTAGAAGGGAACGTCATGACGAATCAGCTCGACGATGCTCGGATAGTCGAGGTGGTCGTAGTGGTCATGGGAGATGATCACAGCGTCCAGTGGCGGGAGCTTGGAGATCGGAACCGGAACAGGCTGAAAGCGCTTCGGGCCGATGAGACGGCTGGGCGAGACGCGCCGACCCCACACCGGATCGGTGAGCACGCGGACGCCGTCGATCTCGAGCAACAAGGTTGAATGGCCCAGCCAGGTAGCTCGTAGCCCGGTCTCGGCGGGCTTCGCCCAGCCCTGGAGCGGGCTCACGGAGGGGAGGGGGGCGATCGGAACACGTCGGCCGCCGCCACGCAGAAACTCCCGCATGACGGGGAAGGTTGTGCCCTTTTTGAGGGCTGCACTCACCCCCGTGGTGTTTGCGAAAATGCCGTCACTGAAGCGGGGTGAAGCCTCGATTCGTTCGCGTCGGAGCCCGCGAGATCGGCGGCGGAAGGGGGACATCGGTTCCCCAATCATAGGGCAAGCTGCTGATGTGTCACGGGCCCCAGTGCCAGTGCCAGTGCCAGTGCCAGCGTCAGCGTCAGCGTCAGCGTCAGCGTCAGCGTCAGCGTCAGCGTCAGCGTGGTACGATTGTGGCA
>JAFDFW010000334.1 GCA_019309605.1 Deltaproteobacteria bacterium
GGTCGACGTGATGGCGAAGGAGCTCTTGAATCTGCGCGCCGATTGCATCGCAACCAGCGGCTACTTCATCGTCGAGACCATGGGCCGCAAAGCGGGTTGGCTGTCGTACGGTGTCGCCATTGCCGGTGAAGCCAACATGGTGCTCTCTCCCGAAGATGTGCACGGCGACCTCGCGATCGAGGAGAAATGCGTCGATCCGATCACGGGCAAGGAAACCATCGAGCGGCGGTTGTCGGTCACGGCGCTCGTCGATCGCATCGTGGACCTCATGCTAGAGCGCGAACATCGAGAGCAGTATTACGGCACGGTCGTCCTTGCCGAGGGTCTTTCCGAGTTGCTGCCCCAAAACGCGCTGCTCGGGATGCCCCGGGACGAGCATGGTCACATCCGTCTCAGCGCGTTCGACCTCGCCAAAATGGTTTCCGATCGCGTGCAAACGCGATACGAGGAGCGTACCGGCCGGCGCAAGAAACTCCGGCATATCCAGCTCGGGTACGAGTCGCGTTGCGCTCCGCCGCATGCGTTCGACGTCATGCTCGCCAGCCAGCTCGGCATCGGAGCGTTTCGCGCTCTGGTCGAGGAGCAGCTCGACGGTCACATGGTGAGCGTCAGCGGGCAGCTCGACCTGCACTACGTCGAGTTCTCCAAGCTGATCAACCCGCAGACGCTTCTGACTTTCACCGGCTCGCGCGCTTCTTGGAAACACGCACCGGCCGGCGCTTCGGTTGGAGCCCGGGTTTGCGTCTGGAGCCAGAAACAGAAAAGCCTCCGGAGTAACTCCGAAGGCTTCGTCTCAGATCCGGAGGCTTCCTCTTAGAACGGCCGCTCGCTGATTTGGCGAACGCGCTTGCGGCGGCGGCGTGCAGCCTCGGCGGACTTCTTCCGCTTCTTGATCGACGGCTTCATGTAGTGACGGCGCCGCTTGAGCTCACGAAGAATGCCCTCGGTCGCCATCTTGCGCTTGAGGTGCTTGACCGCACGCTCGAGTCCGCGTTCACCGACGTGAACTTCGATAGGCTTACATTGTACGGTCTCAACCATGAACGCTGTTGCTCCTCTTACGAGCGCCGGAGGCTTACACAGTGTACACAGCGGCGCAAGGAGGCCTAGATTTAGCGGGGCTTGCTCATCTAGTGGGCTGTAATCATTGCTGTATTAGGCAGTGATGCTGCTTTCATCCCCGCCCACGGGGCTCGAACTTTCGAAAACGAGTTTTCCATCGCCCGCTTCGACGCGGATCGTGTCGCCGGAGGTGAAGCGACCCGCGAGGATATCTTCAGCCAAACCGTTCTCGAGATAGCGCTGGATCGCGCGCTTGAGCGGCCGGGCACCGTAGGCCGGATCGTAGCCGACGTTTGCGAGGAAGTCTTTGGCCGCGTCGGTGATCTCGAGCCTCAGGTCGCGCTCTGCGAGCCGTCTCTCGAAAATTCCGAGCTGCACGTCGACGATGCTCCGCAGTTGCGAGCGGTCGAGTCGATGGAAGATGATCGTCTCGTCGAGCCGGTTGAGGAACTCGGGCCGAAAGGCATCGCGCAGGTCTTCCATGACCGCTTTGCGCATCGATTCCTCGTCGTCGAGGGCCATGATGTGATGTGACCCGACGTTCGACGTCAGGATGATGACGACGTTCTTGAAGTCGACAGTGCGCCCTTGGCCATCGGTCAAGCG
The DNA here is from genome assembly GCA_019309605.1 of Deltaproteobacteria bacterium. Lineage (GTDB taxonomy): Bacteria > Myxococcota_A > Polyangia > Polyangiales > Houyiibacteriaceae > SG8-38. The sequence continues at coordinate 1,669 of JAFDFW010000334.1, forward strand.
ACCATCGTCGAGCACTTGCAGGAGCACGTTCCACACGTCGGGGTGCGCCTTTTCGACCTCGTCGAAAAGGAGGACGGCATACGGACGACGGCGCACGGGTTCGGTCAGCTGACCGCCCTCTTCGTAGCCGACGTATCCGGGGGGCGCGCCGATGAGGCGGGCCACGGCGTGCTTCTCCATGTACTCGCTCATGTCGAGCCGGATCATCGCCTTGTCGTCGTCGAACAAGAACTCAGCGAGCGCGCGGGCAAGCTCGGTTTTCCCGACGCCCGTCGGACCGAGGAACAGGAACGAACCGATCGGGCGATTGGGCTCGCTCAGTCCGGCGCGCGAACGCCTTACGGCGTTCGACACCGCGATGACCGCCTCATCCTGACCGATCACGCGCTCGCGGAGCCGGTCTTCCATGTGAAGGAGCTTGTCCTTTTCGCCTTCGAGCATCTTGCTCACCGGAATGCCCGTCCACTTGGAGACAACCTCCGCGATGTCTTCGTCGGTGACCTCTTCCTTCAAAAAAGAGGCATTCTCCTGCGCCTCGCCAAGCTTTTCCTGCGCCTGGGTCACCGCCAACTCGGCAGCCGGGATCTCGCCGTATTGGAGGCGAGCCGCCACCTCGTATTCGGTGGTGCGCTCGGCGCGCTCGAGGTCGAGCCGAAGGCTTTCGACGAGCTCCTTCTTCTCGCGAATCTCCGTGATGAGCTCCTTTTCGCGGAGCCACTGCGCGCGCATCGTATCGAGTTGCTCTTGAAGCTCGGAGAGCTCCTTCTCCAGGTCTGCGAGGCGCCTCTTGCTCGCGTCGTCCGATTCCTTCTTCAGCGCCTCCCGTTCGATCTCGAGCTGCGTGAGCTTTCGCTGGATGGTGTCGATCGGCGCAGGGAGCGAGTCGATCTCCATCTTCAACCGCGAGGCTGCTTCATCGACCAGGTCGATCGCCTTGTCCGGCAAGAAGCGGTCCGTGATGTACCGCTGACTCAAGGTCGCCGCAGCCACGATCGCGGAGTCTTGGATGCGGATGCCGTGGTGAATCTCGTAGCGCTCTTTGAGCCCACGCAGGATCCCTATCGTGTCCGGCACCGAGGGTTCGCCCGCGAAGACCGGCTGGAAGCGCCGCGCGAGAGCGGCGTCTTTTTCGATGCGCTTGCGGTACTCGTCGAGCGTCGTCGCACCCACGCATCGCAGCTCGCCGCGCGCCAAAGCCGGCTTGAGCATGTTGCTGGCATCCATCGAGCCTTCGGCCGCACCCGCACCTACCAAGGTGTGAAGCTCGTCGATGAAGAGAATGACCTCGCCCTTCGCCGATTCGATTTCTTGCAACACGGCCTTGAGGCGCTCCTCGAACTCCCCGCGGTACTTCGAACCCGCGATCATCGCGCCGAGGTCCAGTGACAGAAACTTCTTGTTTTGAAGGCCTTCCGGCACGTCTCCCTGAACGATACGGTGTGCGATCCCTTCGGCGATCGCGGTCTTGCCGACGCCGGGCTCGCCGATCAGCACCGGGTTGTTCTTGGTGCGGCGCGAGAGAACCTGCATGACACGGCGAATCTCTTCGTCACGCCCTATCACCGGGTCGGTCTTGCCTTGCCGCGCTGCCTCGGTGAGATCGTTCGTGTACTTCTCGAGCGCTTGGAACTTCCCTTCCGGATCTGGGTCGGTCACGCGCTGGCTGCCGCGAACCTCTTGCATGGCTTGCAGCAGCTTCGCGCGATTGACGCCCTGGGCTTCGAGCGCCTTCTTTAGCTGGCTGTCGTTGTATGCGCCGACGAGCACGTGCTCGGCGGACGTGTACTCGTCTTTGAGCGCTTCCGTTTCCTTCCAAGCGTGGTTGAGCAGATCGCGAAGCCGCGACGAGATTCCGGGCTCCGCACCGCCTGCGACTTTTGGCATGCGATCGAGGATCGCGCCGAGCGCGCGAATCAGGCCCTGGAGATCAGCGCCGGCCTTCTCGAGAATCGCCGGCGCGAGCCCGCTTGCCTGTGCGAGAAGGTCGAGCAACAGGTGCTCCGGATACACTTCGGGATTGCCCCGATCCGCAGCGTTTTGCTGGGCGGCAACCAAGGCCTCGCGAGTTTTGGTGGTGAGTCGGTCGAGTCGCATTGCAATGGAAGTTAAGCATTGAGAAGGGCGCGTCAATAGTTAGACAGCCAGCAAGAACGGGGCAATAACAGCCGTGTGCGTTCGATGATTCTGGCAGCGGTAGCCGTTTTCGTGATCGCGGCCTGTGGGTCTTGCAAGACCGAGTCCGCGCCCACTGGCTTCGAGTCTCCCAGCGCGACGATCGACTCACTCTTCCGCGCGTACGGCGTCCAAGACATCTCTCAAGACGAGGCGCGACGGCGGCTGCAAGCGCGCGAACGATTCGAGCTTCTCGACAAACAACTCTTCCAAAGTTGCTTTTCAGATTGGCAGGGAGAACACGACCACGCGCTCGGGGGATTCGTGTTCGGACAACTCGTCGCAGGCAAAGACGAGCTTCAGATCGCAGCCGAGGACGATACCGCCCGGGTGCGCGCCGCTTCCGCTTCGCCGGAGCTCGAGCCGATCGTTCTCGTCAAGCAGAACGAGGCATGGAAGATCGACCTGCGACAGAGCGTCCCTCCCAAGATCCGGCAGAGCCTCTACGAAGTGTACTCGCAGAGCCGAGCGCCAAGCGCGCTAACCTTCGTCATCAACGGATTGTAAACGGCGTGACGTCGACGGGCTCGCCCGGCGTCGCAGCCTTCAGGGCATCCCGCATCATCAGGAGCTCTCGGGCATGCGGATTCAACGCCAGGCCCGCACCGACGGTCCGCAGCGCCGCGTTGGTGTCTCCAATTCCTGCAAAATATAGGGAATCCGCGTAGTGACGCCAAAGTAGCTGGGTTTTCGTGTGCTCCTCGATCGGCTGCCCGATGCGCTGGTAGAGCTCACCCCAAAGCCTGGCGTGCGTATGCATGGCGCGC
>JAFDFW010000335.1 GCA_019309605.1 Deltaproteobacteria bacterium
GTTCGTGACGGCCATGGCGACTTGAGGCTCGAGCATGTCTACTTCGGGTCAAACCGGGCGATCACGATCATCGACTGCATCGAATTCAATGACCGGTTTCGCTACGGTGACGTGTGCGCCGACATCGCGTTCCTGTCGATGGATCTTGCCTGGCACGGGCGCGTGGACCTCGCAGAGCGCTTTCTCGCTCGCTATGCCAGGGAGTCGAACGACTACGACCTCTACTCGGTGGTCAATTTCTACGAGAGCTACCGCGCCTTCGTCAGAGGCAAGGTGGCGTCACTTCTCGCAGACGATACCGAAGCATCAGCCAAAGCGAGGGAACGCGCGCGACGTGAGGCCAGGCGTTACTTCGTCCTGGCCCTGGCGTACGAACGCCCCCCGCTGGTGCCACCGAGGGTCGTCGCAGTCGGCGGCATGATCGCAAGTGGCAAGAGTAGCGCCGCGACGACGGTCGGCGCGCTGCTCGCTGCTCCCGTGCTCAGTTCGGACCGAACGCGCAAGCACCTCATGGGCGGGAAGCCGAACACGTCGATGCAAAGCAAGCCATGGGCGGGAGCGTACTCACCGAGCGCCACGGCGGCCGTCTACGAGGAGCTTTGGCGCCTTTCGGACATCGTGCTGTCGTCGGGACGCCCCATCGTGATCGACGCCTCCTTCCGCACGGTGGCAATGCGCGATGCCGCCCGCCGGTTGGCGGATCGGCATGGAGTCCCGTTTGCGCTCGTGGAGTGCAGCGCTCCGCGCGAGATGATTCGGGAGCGCCTCGCCGCACGCGAAAGGGTCGTCGGGCACGAGAGCGACGCCCGGGCCGATGTGCTCGAAGAGTTCGAACGGGGCTTCGAGCCAATCGACGAGCTGCCGTCGTCTGAGCACCTCGGCCTGGACACGTCGCAACCTCGCGACGCTACTCGCCGGCAACTCGAGGCACTCTTCGTGAGCTAGCCCGTCTGTCAGGGACGAACCGCAAGGACAGGAACCGGAGAATAACGGAGGCAGTATTGCGAGGCGCTTCCGAGCATGATTCCGCGAAGCCGTCCCTGCCCCCTGCAACCGACGAACACGAGGTCGGCGTGGATGTCAGCCGAGGCATTGCAGAGGGTCTTCCCAACCGGTCCATCTAGCACGTGCATGGTCGTGTCCGGGTTCAGACCCTCGGTCACGACGAGCTGCTCGAGACGCGAACGCGCCGCCGACGCGAGGCCTTCGAGCACAGTCGGCCATTCTTTGATCATCATGCTCTCGGTGATCGGGTGAGGCACCACGTGGAGCAGCGCTACCTCGCCGTCGATCGCATTGGCCACATCGCGCGCCCAGCGAACTGCTTCGATCCCGTGAGCGGAGAAATCAACACCTACCGCGATCCGCAGTCCTGCATCGTCTTCGGGAAGCCGCCCGCACGAGACCAGGACGGAGCAAGGCGCCTGCCGAACGACACGTTCAGCGGTCGAGCCGAGCAACCGCTCCGGGAGTCCAATCGCGCCGACGGGGTCACCCACGACGATCAAATCGGCGTTCACTGAAACCGCGGTCCGCAGAATCGTCTCCCAGGGGCGGCCTTCCTCGCAGGAAGTCTGGCAATTCAAGCCAAGCTCTTCACATCGCTTTCGTTCGCTTTCGAGCTCTTGAAGCGAACTCTCGAAGCGCCCCTTGAGTCGCTCGCGAAGCGCTTGCGCAGCGGGCCGGGCAGCGATCGGAAGATCGGGCCAGGCGTGCTCCAGCCCCAATTCGCTCGCGTGCACCAACCACAGTGTTGCTCCGGTGGCTCGCGCGGTCGGGATCGCGATCCGCATCGCACGGTGGCCTGACTCGCCGAGGTCCGCTCCCACAACGATGGTCTTGATCGCCATGGCTCACAGTGGAGCAAGCACCGTGCCAGATCACGCGCCAGGGTCGGAAAGCTGTTGGATCGCGTACTCGAGGAAATCAGAGTCGGTCAGCATTCCCACCAGCTTCCCTTGCTCGACCACCGGTACACAGCCGTAGCCATGTGAACGCAGCGTGAGCGCGGCTTCCAGCGCGGGAGTATCCGGGTACACGGTGCGCACTTCTTTCGTCATGACCCATCGGGCTTCGATCCACCGGTTCATGTGGGTTTGCTCGGTGGACAGGGCACCGGAAAGGCTACCCTCCTGACTCCGCAGCACATCCCGGTGAGAGAGCAGACCGAGCAGGCGGCCGGAGTCCACCACTGCGACATGACGGATGTTGTTCGCCCCCATCAGCTGAATGACCTCCCGAAGCGGATTGGTCGGGCCCACGGTCACTGCCGGTTGCGACATCAAGTCTCTGACCAAAAGCTGGGACATGACCTCTACCTGTAAGCATCTTCCATGCCAGGCCTGGTCGGCAAACTCAAGCGCGCATATTATGCGCTTCGAAAAACCGTGACTGCAGCTTTTGCATCAAGTAGGGCTCTTGGGGCCCCATGTATGCGGCTATTGCCCACAACCTCGTTGGGCTCACATTTTGCTAATGACCACCCCAGCATGACAGTCGCCTTCTACGAGCGCTTGAGCGCCCTCGACGCGAGCTTCCTCGACGTCGAGAGCAAGGCCGCTCCCATGCACGTGGGAGCAGCGCTCATTTTCGACGCGAGGCCTCTGACCCGCGAGCAGGGAGGGCTCGATATCGAGCGTCTCACGAAATACACCGAGGCGGCATTGGACTCGATTCCCCGCTATCGGCAGCGTGTCGAATGGGTGCCTGGGTTTGGGCACCCGGTCTGGGTCGATGACGACCGTTTCAACATGCGCTTCCACCTGCGCCACACACGGCTGCCATTTCCAGGTGACGAGCGCTCGCTCAAGCGCTTGGTGGGCAGGCTGTTCTCGCAGCACCTCGATCGGAGCCGGCCGCTGTGGGAGTTCTGGGTCGTCGAAGGCATCGAGAAAGACCGCTTCGCGCTGATCATCAAGGTGCACCACTGCATGGTCGACGGGGTCGCGGGCGTTCAGCTCATCGAGGCGTTGCTGCGCACGAGCCCGGGGGCCGTGGAGGGCGAGCCGAACGAATGGCAGGCACGCCCTGCTCCGAGCCGGGTCGAGCTCATCATGAACGAAGCGAACCATCGCGTAGATGGCGTTCGTAAGCTCAGTCGCTTCATGCCGCGCGTTCGGGACAATCTCCATGGACTGTCGGGCGTGCTGCGCTCGGGCATGAAGCCAACGCCAAGAACGCCCTTCACACAGCAGGATATCAGCCCCTATCGCAGATTCGATTGGACCTCGTTCGGCCTCGATGAAGTCGACGCGATCAGGAAGGCGCTGGGCGGAACCATCAACGACGTGGCGGTTGCCACGACAACCGGCGCCGTCCGCCGTTTCCTTCTGCGGCGGGGCTCGGACGTCGACTCGATGGAGGGATTCCGCGCGGTGCTGCCTGTGAACACCAGAAAAGCCGGCCGTTCGTCTGTCGGCAATCACGTGGCGATGCTACTTGCAGACCTCCCCGTGACCGAACGCAACCCGCTCGAACGGCTACAGAAGGTCATTCGTGTGACAACCGAGCTGAAGAACGAGTCGAACCAGACAGAGGCCGCCGAGCTCATCGAAGAAGTGGCCGATCTCACCAGCAAACGCCTCGTATCGGAGCTCTACCGAGCCGCAATGCGGTTGCGGACATACAACCTGATCATCACCAACGTGCCCGGCCCAACCGTCCCGCTCTACATGCTCGGCGCGCCGGTGAAGGCCATCTACCCGATGGTCCCGTTGATGCAGAACCAGAACCTCGGGATCGCGCTGTTCAGCTACGCCGG
>JAFDFW010000336.1 GCA_019309605.1 Deltaproteobacteria bacterium
CAGATCGGTCGCCACCTCCGACGGGTCACCAAAGACACCAATGTACATCCCGATCGCGATCGCAGCCATCATCACGAAGCGTCCGTACTTCTCGAATCGCTCCGGATAGAGATCAGCAATCGCGAGGTCATCGGCGAGAAGGTGTACGCCCATCAGCGCGGCAAAGATGACCGCAACGAGGATGCTGTCCGGCGCCGTTCGTGTCATCGCGATGACCAGGAGCATGCTGAACAGGAAGTTTCCGGCGAAACGAACGCCGTAGGCCGCGCGCTCGTAGTGGATGCGCTTCCGCCGGTGATGAATCCAGACCTTCAAGCCGAAGAAAAACGTGAACCCGACCAAGATGACGAAATAGATGCGGCGTCCGACGAGGTCGTGCTCGGTGCCAAGGCTCGGGATTAGCTCCAGACAAACATACGCAATGGCGAACCCCCCCGCCAAGGAGCTCAGCTGGGGCTCGAGCTTGGGGCGAAGCCTGACGACGTATGGCGCGAGAAAATGGGCCAGGGCCAATACCCCTGCGATGGCCAATTGTGCGTAGTGCTCCGAAGGCATGGGTGCGGGGCTCCTCATATCATACGACGGTCCTAGATAGGACTCGTAAGCCAAAGACGGGATTGAGAAGGAAGTGGCGGCGTGTGGTGCGCCGAGAGAGCGCCCAGGCGGATTCCGTGTCCTCTTCCCAGTCGAGCTCGGTCAAGTTCAGCAGAAGGTGTCGCTACGGGGCCATTTTCCACGACGGGCTCGCATCTATTTTCGAGGTAAGATCCCGGAAGCAAAGATGAGTATTGAAACACCGCGAGTGATCGGCAAGTCCCGCTTGGAAGCGTTGAGTGATGGAGTCTTCGCGGTTGTGATGACCATCCTGGTGCTTCAGCTGGGTGGGTCGGCGATCTCGAATGCCGAGACGGAAACGCAGCTCGACGCAGCGCTCCTCGCGCAGTGGCCCACCTTTGTCAGTTATGCGATCAGCTTTTTGGTCGTCGGTCTCTACTGGGTCTCGCACCATACGTACTTCACATTCATCCGAGAGGTAAACGAAACTCAGTTGTGGCTGAACCTCCTCTTTCTCTTTTGTCTCTCGTTCATTCCGTTTGCGGCGGAACTGATAGGCGATCATCCCTACTTTCGCGCGGGAGCCATGCTTTACGGAGTCAGTCTCACTGCATGCACTGGCGCGCTCTATCTCAACTGGCGTTACGCCTGGAACAGAGGGCACGTGTGGGTGAAGGATGCCGACCTCCTCGTCATGGAGCGTTTTCAAAAACGGGCGCTACGCGCCGCCATGGCCTACCTCCTAGCAACAGGGGTCACATGGTTCAGCCCAATAATCGGATTCTATCTGTACATCACCATCGCGGTCGTTTTCGCCTTCCGCCAGATTCACACCAAAGCAATGGAACGAATGCTTCGTCACACGTAGGCATCTACGCCGGCGACAGGGAAAGCAGCAGCACGCCGTACACCGCGGCCGCTGTGGCAAATGCGACGACATCGCTCGACCGGTCTGTGTCGGGAAGCTCGTGGCGGAGGATGTTCATGATCGTTCCGCCGGCGATGTAGGCCAGCACGAGCGCCAGAATGTCTGGTCGGATCTCGGCTGCGGGCAGGATTCCGATCAACCAGCCCGTGATCAAGCCTGCGACGAGCAGCCAGCGCCCGATGCGTTGGTACCGCTCGCCGTGATGCTCGACCAGCGAATGATCGTTAGCCAGGAAGTGCAGGCCCATCGCCACGGCGAACATCCACAGGGGCTCGACCGCCTGGTCGCCGGGACTGGCAACGGCGTATCCTATCGCCGCGTTCAACACCATGAAGGAAATGATGCTGAGCCAAAAGGTTGCGATCCCTGTTTGATCCGGTTCACCCATGACTCGGCGCCGACGACGCGACTCGCGTGAAGCCGTCTCCACCCACAACGACACCGTGAGCCCCACGAGGGCCAGGATATAGATGTGTCTGCCGAGGCCGGGAAACAAACCCGCGCGGTCAATGAGGCTCTGTTGCTCAGCCAGATCGGGCAGCAGATCTAGGAAGACATAGGCCACGCTGACGCCGGATGCGGCCGAGAGCGCTCTTGGCCGCCACTGGTGACCGAGTGCCGCCGTGGTGCCTGCGTACAGGTGCACGATGGCCAACACCAGAACCGTGAGCAGCGTTGCCAGCATCGAGCTCATAGCGTACCCGATTAATTATGGTTGCGAGAACACCCGATAAAAGCTGGGGCGTCACGCGGACCGTCGCGATCGCGATGTCGATGGTCGCACTACTTCCACAACTCCATGTCGCTGCTCAAGAGGTCGGCGCGGACGACGACGAGCGCGTCGTCGAGACTGCCACCATCGAGTTTGGCGATACGTTCGACTGGGTTCTAGTGGTGTCTGGCGAGTGGCTCAAGGGCGAGCTCAAGGGGATGCGTGATGACAAGCTCGTGTTCGAAAGCGACAAGTTCGACACGCAGGACATCGACTTTTCCGACGTCACCGAAATTCACTCGCCCCACGTCTATACGTACGTCTTCGAGGATCAAACGAGCGCGCTCGGTCGAGGTGTCATCACAGCCGACAAACTGATCGTCCAGACCGATGAGGGGACCAAGACCTTCGATCGCAGCGAGCTCCAAGCGATCGTCCCGGGTGGCGAACGCGAGAAAGAGTGGTGGTCGATGAAGCTCGGTTTCGGTTTGACGTTCAACAGGGGCAACAACGATCAGCTGACCTACAACCTCGCCTTCAACGTTCATCGCGAAGACCGGGCCACGCTTCTGAACCTCAACTACGGCTCGAGCTTTGGCCGCACCGATGGCGACCAAAACGTGAACCGTCACATCGGCGAGGCTCTCTTCCAGGTGTTTCTCTCGAAGCGATGGTTCGTGGCACCCGCGTTTGGTCAGCTCCTCAACGACCGGTTCCAGAACATCAAGTTTCGGGCCACGCCTGGCACAGGTGCTGGCGTACACATCATCGATGTGCCGAACGTGAAGTGGGATTTTCTGACTGGCGTCGGTTATCAGTACTTGAACTACTTGGATGCGACTCAGTTTACGGACGGTAACCCCCAGAACGACGCGTTCATCCCGTTCTACACGTATGCCGACTTCAACATCACCGGCGACATCGAGCTCACGGCCAGCTGGCTCACCAACCTGGTGGTCACGACGATCGGGAACACCAACCATACGGGGAAGGCAGACCTTTCGATCGAGCTCACCTTCGTGCTCGATTTGGACATCTCCTTCTTGTACCTCCGAACCGAGCAGCCCGCGCCTTCGCCAGACCCGGCGGCTCCTCCGGTCCAGAAGAACGACTACCAGCTCGTGGTCAGCATCTCGCTCGAGCTCGGCTAAGAATCTGGGCCGGCAGAACGGCCTCCGGCTCACTCTGCAGCTCCAGTTCTTGTTCTGACGCTGGATGGCTTGCCCGCAAATCGGTCCTGCATCGCCTTCAATAACTATTTAACCAGCTCGATCTCACCCGGGCGCCAGGTCTTGTTGATCCAGGGCTCGAGCGGACCGTACATCCGCAGGATGATGAACCAGCTCTTTCCGGGGATGGTTTCGAGCCAGTTGCTCTTTTTCGGGCGGCTTCGGGCCGAAGTAGACGTCGTACGAACCGTCGGCGTTCTTCTTGAACCCCTTGGTCTGGCTGCCCACGGTCGGGTAGGGATTGCTGACCTGCAGCTGCGAGCGGGTCTGGGTGTCGTACATGGTCACGGCCCAAAAGTTGTTGACCGGCACGTTCGGCGGGAGATGGAGCTTGTAGGTCTTGGAACCATTCAGGGCTCGCTTCTTGGAGTCGCGGTACGCCATGCCGTAGTCCGAGCCCTTGCCGGGCACCGTGACCGCCATCGCCGGGGTGACGGCGGTGTAGGGGTAGAAGAACATCGTCCGTGCGTCGAGATTGCGGGCGCCATCGACCTCGAAGAACACGTCCTTGTTGACAAAACCCATGACCCAGGCGCTGTTGCGGTCATAGATGTAGGCCCCCTTCTCGCGCGGCTGGAAAACGATGGCGCGGGCCGTGGCGTTGCCGATGGCGACCGCTTCGGTCAGGATCTTCTTCATCCTGGCGTCCGGCTTGAAGGGCTTGCCCTTGACAATGCCGATCGAAGCCACCAGTCCCCGGGTCTCCGGATCGAGCGAGTCGATCGGCTCCTTCTGAATCACCTGATTCAGATCCTCGTAGAAGCCGAAATCGTTGGGCGAGACGGTGTTGTACGACTTGTTAGAGGCGTCGATGAACTCAGTCTTCGGTGGATTGCCCGCCTTGGCGAGCGGGTAGATCCGCAGCTTCGATTCAATATTCTCGACTGCTGCCTTGAGGCCCTTTGCCGTGGAACCGCGTACCAGGCCCCAGGTCCAAAAGGTCTTCGGCCGCATCACGAAGTAACCGCTGGGAACGTCGCCCTTGTAACCGGGGGGCAGCACGAGAAACTTGCCACCCTTGCCCTTGTCCGGGCCGGCGATACCCATATCCCCCACGTATCGGAACCATGCATCGTTCACGAAGCCGAGCATGCCCGGAGGAATTTCGAGAACAATCGGACCATCGTTCTCGGTGTCGAGCAACACAAACGAGTAGAGCGTGGAGGTGTTTCCGGTCAAAAAGAGGCTCTTCGAATCCATCTCCTGCGAGAAGATCGCGACCTTGTTCGACTTGTCCACGCCGATCTTCGCATTGCCGGCTCGTATCCGGTACATCGAGGCACCGGGCAACGTATTGAGAAAGACCTGCACACCCCGCATCCGGTCCAGGTTGTCGTAGACCTTCTGGACGGTGTCGTCCGTGGGGACGCCGTCGAAGAACTTCAATACGCCGAGTGACGTCTTGACCTTGTCGGGGGTGCTGATCGATTCCAGCTCTTCCTTGCTGACATCGGCAGCCGCAAACTGTCCGCTGAGGGCAATGAGCCCAAAAGCAATCATCATCGCCAGAATAGATTTTTTCATCGGTCTCTCGCTTTCCAGGTCTTGGTCTTCTTGAGGAACTTCGAGAAGATCTTGTTGAATGCCTTGGAGTCCTCCCAGAACATCATGTGCCTGCCGAGGACTTCGACTTTCGCTTTGGGCGCGTTCTTCTCGAGCCACGGCTTGGCCGTGGCCGCGTCCTCTTCACCGAGGACGTGCAGGCTCGGGATTTCCTGGCTGAGCTTCTCGAGCTCGGGACGGTAGTCGGAGAAGAGCGCGTCTGCGGCGAGTTGAACAGCGATGCCCGTCGGAGTGGACTCCATGATCCCGGTGATCCAGCGGAGTTCGGCGGGCTTCAACTTCCGCTTCACCATCCACTGCGCAAATGCTGCCGTGAACTCGGCTCGGTCGTAGTTGATCCCGTTGAAAGAGTCCCGCGTGTCCGTCAGGGGCCCTTCGTTCCATTTGGGTCCGCCCTTGATGTCCAGCGGGTAAGGTGATTGATCAATACAAACGTAACTGCTGATCTTGCCAAGTCCGTGATTCCGCACATAGGCATAGGTCGCCAGGCAGCCGTACGACCAGCCGACCAAAACGATCTTGTCCACGCCCAGGTGTTGGATGAGCTTGTCGATATCGTTTCCCTGCTGGATGTATGTGTACTGCGAGCCATTCTTACTCGAGCGCCCCTGGCCTCGGGGATCGAGGACGATCACCCGGTGGGTTTTGGCGAATGCAGCCTGTTGCTTGACAAAGACCTCCGATGTCATGGTCCACCCGGGGACGAACAGGATTGGCGTACCCCTGCCTTCGTCGACGTAGTAAATGCTGCTCCCGGGCTCGACCTCCAAAGTTGCAGCGCTCGACGCGGAAGCAACGCATGTCGAGAGCACGGCCGCGGTGATCCAACCGATGTTGAATTTCACTATTTCCATATTCCCTGTCCGGCGACTGTCAGCAGTTACTTAACCAGCTCGATCTCACCCGGCCGCCAGGTCTTGTCGAACCAGGGCTTCAAAGGCGAGTAGAGACGGAAGATCACGCTCCAGCTCTTGCCGGGCATGGTCTGTACCCAGTTGCTCTCCTTGCCAGCAGGCGCCTTCGGGCCGAAATAGACATCGACGGACGTGTCCGCGTTCACGACCATGCCTTTGTTATCGCTCCCCACAGCCGGGAACTGCTGGTCGGTCTGGAGCATCGAGCGGGACTGGGTGTCATAGAGCGTGAACGACCAGAAATTCTTCTCGGGGATGTTGGGCGGCAGGTGGACCTTGTAGGTCTTGCCACCATCGAGCGGATCGCCTTTGGCGTCCACAAACGCCACGGCATATGCCGAGCCCTTACCGATGATCACTTCGGTCATCGCCGGGGTGATGCCGGTGGCATAGAAGAAGAAGTAGGTCCGCGCGTCCAGGTTGCGCACGCCTTTCTGGCTCAGAAACAGATAGCTGTCGCCGATGAACGGCGTGTTCCACGCACTGTTTTTGTAGAAGTAGGCCTCGGGAATGCGGGACTTGTAGGCGAGGGTACGGGCCGTGATGTTGCCCACTGCCGCAGCTTCGGTGAGGATCTTCTTCATCCGTGCGTCGGGCTTGAACGGCTTGCCCTTTTCGATACCGATCGAGGCGAGCAGGCCCAGCGTCTCGGGATCCGACGCTTCAACCGGCTCCTCCTGCACGACCTCGTTGACCTCCTCGAAGAAAGAGTAGTCGAGCGAATGAATGGTGTTGAAGTACTTGCCCGACCCGTTGACGAAGTTCATCTTGGGCGGATTGGCCTTCTTTGCCAGGGGATAGACCCGCAGGTTCTTCTTGGCGCTCGCGACGGCAGGAGCGGTGCTGCCATCGACCTCGAAGCCGCGGAAGAACATCCAGTTGTTGTAGGTCGGGGGACGCAGGACAAAGTAGCCGTCCGGCACCGAGCCCTTGTACCCGGGAGGAAGCAGCAGGTATTTGCCTCCCTTGCCTTTGTCGGAACCGGTGACGCCGATATCCCCGACCCAGTGGAACCAGAAGTCGTCGATCGTTCCGAGCACTTTTGGCGGCACTTCGACGACCAGCGGACCGTCCTTGATGTTCAGCCACATGATGTTGTAGATCGTGGTCGTGTTCGCTGTGAGAAACAGCGTTTTCGAGTCCATGAGTTGCTCGAACATCGCCACCGTCTGATTGTCTGGACCCAATCCCCGGAGGCCCTTGCGCATCGCCGCAAGCGAGGCGGCCGGCATAGCGGTGAGGACCGCCTGTACGCCGCGCTGGAAATCGAGATTGTCGTAGACCTTCTCAATGGTGGCCGCATCCGGG
>JAFDFW010000337.1 GCA_019309605.1 Deltaproteobacteria bacterium
GAACTTGGTTCCGACGGATCTGGATGGTCGAGATGCCGCGCACCGCTGGCTCGTAGTCGGGAAGCAATCGTAGTGCGCGCTGGTAGTAGCTCGTCGCATCCTGCTCGTTGCCTTCGCGGTCGGCCAGCACGCCGAGATTGTACAGCGCCGGGTACGCGTTGGCGTCCCTATCGAGCGCCGCCTGGAAGCTCGCTTCTGCCGCCGTACGGTCGTTACGCGCCGCGGCGCGCACGCCCTCATCGAACGCCTTCTTCGCCTTCGACGACATCGTGGGTTGGGCCTTCCGGCGGCACTGCTCGGCGCGGGTCGCACCCCAGGGGCTCTCTGCTTCGGCCGCATCGGACGGCGCCCCGCCTGCCCCGGTAGGCGCTTCTCCGCCCGAGGTGGACTCAGATGTGCCTGGCTCGGACGCCGCCTTCCCCTTGCAGCCGTACGTAGCCAAGAGCACCAAGAGCATCGCTCCAATCACCACCAGCGTTGAGAACCGCAACCGCATCACTCGTTCTCCTGGGTGATAGCAGGCGGCGCGATTCCAGGTCGAATCTCTAGCGGTTTGCCTCTGGGCGACCGGGCGAACTCACCGGGCACGTACCCTTGGAAGGTCGCGTCACGGGCTTGCGCTTCTGCGATGCACTCCGCGATGCGCTCGTCGCCGTAGGCTTGGAGCCGGTCGATTGCGATACGCGTGTACTCGTCGTCGAAGCTGCCAGCCCGGCCCGCACGCGCTGCCAACGCGTATCGCGCGACGGCGAAGCATTCGACAGGCCGCACCTGATTGTCGAGCACCTGGCGAACCTTGTCCTCGAAGTCCAGTCGGTAGTCCTCGCGTTCATCGGGGCCGGCCTGGCGGAGCGCCTTTTTAAGGTCCAGCGGCATGACCGTGGGGGTGTTCAGGATAGCGCGCGCGAGGACCTCGTAGGCCCGCCCCTGACGAACGTAAGACGCGATGGTCCAACGCGGGCGCCGATACGGAAAGACCGGCTCGTAGCCACTCGAAATCGACTGGGCTTGCGTGCCGCCGTTGCCGATCTGTTTCGTGATTACCTTGATGTAGGCCTCGACCGTCTTTGGTTGGCCAGGCCTGATCTGGAACTTCTCGAAGCTCGTGAGCTTTCCGTCGACCAGGATGAAGCGCGCTTCAGCGGCGTATCCGGCCGCAATCGAACCGGCGGGTTGCCCGGTGCGCTCGTAGGACGTCGACACGTCCCCGAGGGCGCTGCGGTAGTCGTTCGTTCGCCCCCGCGCCTTCCAGGACTGCGCGATTCGCCAATGCGCTCGCACGACCAGTTCGCCGGCCTCGCCATCGTTGCCGTAGACCTTGATGAACTCGCGCATGCCGCTGATCGCCTGCGGGTAGCGCTCTTGCTTGTAGGCCATTTCGGCGATTCGGTAGAGGGCGTTTCGCGTCGTGTCGGGATCGGCGCCGGTGTCGTAGACGCGGCGGTAGTACTGGGTCGCTTGGGGGTATCGCTGCAGCTGCTCGAGTAGGATCGCCGAGTTCACGAGACCGTCGGAGCGCTTACTTTGGATCTCGGGGTCCGTCGATTTCGCGAAGCGCTGCGAATCCGCGAGGACGCGGTAGTTCTCGACAGCGCGGTCGAAGTCGAAGTTCCGGCTCGCGGTGTAAGCGAGCTTGAAGTGAGCGTTCGCAAGGATCGCGTCCAGGCTCTGCTGCTCCTCCGCGTCCTCGGCATTGCGCGGTCCGACTTCGTCGATGATACGCTGGTAGAGCTGGCCCGCGGACTCGAAGCGGTTGGTCGCTTCGAGCGCAAGCGCGGCGTATTCGAGCGCGACCGGCGCCTGCCTATCGCCGGGGTTGCTGTTGACTGCAGCGAGCAACATCGTGGCGGATTGCTCGTAGAGAACCCGTTGCTCGGTTCCTGTGGCTTGGCCGGCGCGTTTGTAGACATCGAGCGCGTCCTGGTAGACCAACGCGTTGAGGTCCGCGCCCGCACGGCAAATGGGCTTGTCGCGGTTGGCAGGCTTAGCGCAATCGATTCTGTCGGCGCGCGCCGAGAAGGTGCAACCGCGCTCCTGGATGTCGGTCGCCAGGCGCCGAATTTCTTCGGAGTCGTCTGTCGCCATGGCCATTGCGCGAAGGTTCTCCCAGGCGATCTGGCCCGTCGCGTCGGCCTCGGGCCCCGAGCAGCGTTCCTCGTAGATGCGAGTGAACCGCGCGTCGGCTTGTGGCCAGTAGCCGTACCAATAGAGGAGTAGCGCGTTGTTGTAGTCATAGGCCGCGCGCACCCCTTCGGTGTCTCGGCTGGGTTTCACGCGTGCGAGGTAGATCTCTCTGGCGCGTGCGAGCCGCTGCACCGTCTCTGGCATCGCGACGGGTTGGATCGACAAGGGCGAACCGGCTGGAATGGGGGGCTCATCCCGGACGACCAAGCGTCCTTCCTCGACGTCACGATCCGCAATTCGCTTGAGCGATTCCACGACGCGCCGCGCGGATTCAGCGAGGTAGCTGTCGTCCACATTCGAGTCGCGGACTTCAGCGTACTCCGTCGCGGCCTGTTCGTAGTTCTTCGACCAGTACAGGGCGTCGGCGAGGTTGTAGTGAAGCTCGTAGCCCTGCGGGTTGTTCGGGTAGCGCTCCAGGTAACCGCGGTATGCCGTCGCCGCTAGCTCATATTCGAGCCTGGAGTCACGACAAAGCCTGACGTTGCGTTCCTCGACGCACTGCTGTCGCAGGCGCTGGGCCAGTTGGTGGTGGTAGACCGCGGTCACGATGAGCGCGTTCTCGGCAAGCTGCTCTGCATTTCGCTGCTCGGCGGGACGGTCCATGTTGGCGTTCCACCAGGGACTCCCCTGCACGTACTCAGTGAGCTCGGAACGCGCGACGATTGCGCTCTCGAATTCGTTGTGCATCTGGTGAGCGACTGCGATGTCGTTGAGAATCTCGGGGGTACGGTGGTGGTTCGGCCACTTTCGGATCGCCAGACGCCAGGCAGCGATGGCCTCCACATACTTCGCTTCGTCGAAGTAGACCTGTCCAAGCTGAAGGTAGACCTCGGGCGTCCACGGCGTTTGCTGGGGGATGAGCGACGCATCCTGAATGCGTTCGATGCCGGTCGGCTTGCCCTCGATCGGATCGGAGACCTGGTTCTCGTTCCAGTCATCGTACGCGAATGCGATGCCGAGGTATTCGATGGCCTCCGGCCGGAGCTCGGAGCCGGCCTTGCCGGTCTCACTCCGCGTGTCGTCGGACCATTGGACCAACCTGCCAAAGTGGCGGATCGCTTCCGGGTAGCGGCTGGCGCGGTAGTAGGCCCAGGCGACCTTGTAGAGCGCGAGATTGTAGTTTCGGTCCTGCGGGTTTTCGAGGATTCGGCCGTACGCTGCGATCGAGAGGTCGAGGGCGTTCATGCCGCCGAAATCGTCGAAGTGATACTCGCCGATCCGGAACCACGTCTCGCTCGCGAAGCGCGCTTGCAGTGTGATTGTCTGGCAGCTCGTGTACGGGTTGACGAAGGCGCCGCCCACCGGTGCGCCTAGCGGTCGGCCGTCCAGGGTCAGCGCTGGGTACTTGGCTTGCGCTGCCAGCGAGGCGTCTGCGGGTGCGGGGCGCCAATCGGGATCGTAGTCGTACTTGTTGGAGCACACGAGCGCGAGCCACGCGGCCACGGCCTCTTCCGGGCGGCCCATCTCGTTCAGGGTGTACCCGATCAAGTAGTAGACGCCGTCGGAGCGTTCGTAAGTTGGGAACCGGCGGGCCAACTCCTTGTACAGGGTGACGGTC
>JAFDFW010000338.1 GCA_019309605.1 Deltaproteobacteria bacterium
CCAAGCGCGATCGAGTTTTGGCAAGGCCAGCCCGACCGCCTTCACGATCGCTTCCAGTACGTACGCGACGGCGAAGGCTGGCGTATCCTGCGGCTAGCCCCGTGAACACGAACGCACGGTGCTGCAGGTCTAGCGCGCAGCTTCGTGCAGGGCATGCGGACTATTGCGCTCGCGGCTCGATCGCCTCGCAAGCAAAGTCCGCCGCTCGCAACATCCCGTGCCGGAGCGGGAATGCAGCGTCTTCCATCCAGTGCCTGAACGGAACGTTGAGCGCGCCGAGGACCATTTCTGACAAAAAGGCCGCATCGAAATCGGTGCGAACCTCACCTGCCGCCTGTCCCTGACTCATGATTCTCGCGAAAGGCTCGTAGACCCGCGAAAGGTAGGGCGCCGTTTGAGCAGGACGGCTGGGGCTGCGCATGAGCTCCAGCAGCACGTCCCGGGCCAAGCCCTCGGCCGCTGCAATGTCTTTGGCCGTTGCTTCGGCAAAGCCGCGGATGCGCTCCTGGGCCGGCACTGGCCGCTTGAGCTGCCGGTCAACCAGTGTCTGAATGTGCTCAGCGACCTCACCGGTCATCTCGTGGAGTACGGCAGACTTGTTCGTGAAATGATTGAAGAAGGTGGCCGGTGCGATGTCTGCCGCCTCGGCGATCTGCACGACTGTCGTTGCCTCGAAACCATGGGTCGAAAAGAGTTCCCGGGCTGTCTCGTAGATCTTCTCTCGAAGCGCGGTCTTCCTCGCTTCGCGGCGTCCATTGGGTTTCTTCTTCACTGGTGGCATAGATCATTCGTGCTTTAATCGCCGTAACGGAGGATGCCATATTGAGCACCAATAACGAATCAGCAACCCCTGAATCGGACGCGGAAGAGAAACGGGCCATCGCTCGCAGCTCCGTCTACGGCCTCTTTCAAGATGCGCTCACCTACCCCGATGATGAGCTGCGAGAGTCGCTAGCAAGCGGTGAGCTCGTCGAGCTGATGCGCAAGGGGCTCGCGCTCGCGGAGGTCGATTTCACTCCCGTAGAGGAATGGTGGCCCGCTCTCCGGGAGGTCGGCAGCGCCGAAGACCTCGCCGTCGAGTACACCCGGCTCTTCGACACCGGTGCGTCGGGACCGCCCTGTCCTCTCTATGCGGGCCTCCACGGCGGCGACCGCCTGAAAAAGATGGAAGAGGCGGTGCGCTTCTACAATCACTTTGGCCTGACCACCTCCGAGCAACAACGAGAGCTGCCAGACCACCTGCAAACGCAACTCGAGTTCATGCACTACCTGACCTATCGTGAGGCCGAGGCCCTACACGCCGGAAGCGACGCCGGGCCCTATCGCCGGGCCCAGCGGGACTTCGTCGGGCGCCAACTCAACAGTTGGATACCGAAACTCCGGGAGCGCCTCGAAGAGCAGAAGGCGAACGATTTCTTTCTCTCGCTCTTCAAGCTCCTCGGCGATTTCCTGGCCTGGGAGGCCCGCCGCCTGAAGGCATACTGAGGGGACGAGGTATCAAAAAGGGCCCCTCTGCCAATCTTTCTTGCGATCAGAGCCCTGCCGTGGCACAAACTTAGAGCACACTCCATCAATGGTGTGCGCTCTTGTGTTTGGGTGTGCTCCATCACTCCGACCGGGGCGCGCCGAAGAGCCAGCGGAAGAGGAGATTGAGATGCGAGTTCAGTACGACCCCAAGGCAGATTCAGCGAGCCTCCTCGATCCTGGCTCAAAAATCTGGAACGGTCGCAAGCGCGAAGTTCTCGAGTTGATGGGTGCTCCGGCAGGTCTCCAGCCAAGCGGAGCCATTCGGGCCGCATACGCGGACCAGAAGATCGGCGCCGTCACCTCCGTATCGGTAAGCGCGCTGCACGACGGTGAGGTGATCGCCTTCCGCCTCGAGTGGCAGGATCCCAGCGACGATGCGTCGATCGGCGACAACGACAGCTTCCCCGACGCGGCAGCGCTCGCCTTTCCGGTCCACGAGCAAGCCCCCATGATCCTGATGGGCGCTCCGGGGATGCCGGTCAATGCCTGGTACTGGAGAGCCGACGACGGGGAGAAGGGACGCCATGTCACCGCCGAGGGCTTGGGAACGAGCCGCCTCCTAGATGAATCTCTCGTCAAGGTACGGGGGCAGTGGAAAGCCGGGCGTCGGGCCTTAGTCATCTCCCGCTCCATGCAAGTCGGCGACGTGCCCGGTGCGGCGCAGTTCGCGCCTGGTGAGCCAAGCAGGTTCGGGGTCGCCATCTGGGAGGGAAGCCACGGCGAGCGCGCGGGCATCAAAGCTTTCTCCGGAAACTGGAAGGACCTCACGATCGATGCGCTGCCCGAAAAAGGAGGCAACTGATGGCTGAACGACAGTTGGCGATGGTGATGGACCTCAACAAGTGCATCGGTTGTCAGACGTGCACAATCGCTTGCAAGCAGTTGTGGACCCGAGACGAGGGCATGGAGTACATGTGGTGGAACTCCGTCAATACCCAGCCGGGTCGCGGCACTCCCAAGGATTGGGAAAAGATGGGTGGCGGATTCCCCAACAAGAAGCCGGATCCCGGCCGCATCCCGACACGCGCAGAGTTCGGCGATGCCTGGGAATACAACCACAAAGAGGTGTTCTACGGAGGCAAAGGGGACAAGACCCATTTGCAAATCCAAGGGCAGAAGCCTGACTGGGGGCCGAACTGGGACGAGGACCAGGGGGCCGGTGAATACCCGAACTCCTACTACTTCTACCTGCCGCGTATCTGCAATCACTGCACCCATCCCGCCTGCCTCGAGGCCTGCCCCAGAAATGCCATCGAGAAGAACGCCGAGAACGGGATTGTCACTGTCAACGAAGACAGTTGCCGCGGATACCGCTTCTGCATGGCGGCATGTCCCTACAAAAAGATCTACTTCAACCAGGTCGCGAAGGTCGCACAGAAGTGCATCTTCTGCTTTCCGCGCATCGAGAAGGGAGTCGCGAACGCCTGTGCGCGGCAGTGCCCGGGCCGTGTGCGCTTTGTCGGCTATCGCGACGACCAGAACGCGCCGATCTATAAGCTCGTCGACAAATGGAAGGTGGCGATCCCGCTGCATCCGGAATACGGCACCGAGCCCAACGTCTTCTACGTCCCCCCGCTAGGGCCGGCGCGCTTCGACGAGGCGGGGGACCTCGACGAGAGCACTCCACGCATCCCGACCGAGTATCTCGAATCCCTGTTCGGCCCGGCGGTCCACGACTCCCTGGCGATTCTCAAGGCCGAGATGGAGAAGGCGCGCGAAGGCGGGAAGTCCGAGCTGATGGATCTTCTGATCGCGTACAAGTGGAAAGACATGTTTGGCGGATTCGATCGTGACCCTGCGTCGATCGAATGGGTGAAAGCTGAGAGCACCGAGGGATGAGGAGGATTCTATGAAGGGCCGAACCACGAAGGGTTTCTCTCGCCGCAACTTTCTCGCCGGAGTCGGCGTGGGCGCCGGTGGCTTGGTGCTGACCCAATATGCTCTGCGTCGCGCAAACGCTCCCGACGACCAAGAGGGAGCACAGCTGCCACCGATGGAGCGCGAGCTCGACGTCGCCTATGGAGATTTCAAGGACGTCTATCGCGATAAGTGGGTCTGGGACCGCGTGGTGAAGGGAACTCATACCCGCGCCAACTGCATCTCCGCCTGCGCCTGGAACGTCTTCGTGAAGGACGGTGTCTGTTGGCGCGAAGAGCAGGACGCCATCTACGACAGCCCGCGGGACGACGTTCCGGACCCCAATCCCCGCGGCTGTTACACCGATCTGCAGGTCGCGGGTTCTCGAGTGCTCCATCCCCTGAAGCGCGCAGGCGAGCGAGGATCGGGTAAGTGGCAGCGCATCACTTGGGAGCAGGCTTGCAACGAGATCGCCGACGAGATCATCGACGCCGCCGTCGAGCAGGGCACGGAGTCGATCGTCCACGACCATGGCACGACCAACGCCGGCTACGGGCCGGAGACCGCCGGGGAGATCCGGTACACCGAGGCGGTCAGCGCCACAGTGCTCGACTCCTGGTCCGGCGTCGGGGACATGCCGATGGGCGCGGTGCAGACCTGGGGGATGTACAATTGCGAAGGAACGTCCGCTGACTGGTTCAACTCCGACTACATCATCGTCTGGATCGGCAACCCGGCCTACACACGCATCCCCGAAGTGCACTACATGCACGAAGCGCGTTATCGCGGCGCGAAGTTGGTGGTGATCGCACCCGACTACAACGCCACGTGCGTTCACGCGGACATGTGGCTCAACCCGAAGCCCGAAACCGATGCGGCGCTCGCACTCGCAGCGGCCCAAGTCATCGTCGAGGAAGGGTTGCACGACGAGGAGTACATTCGCGAACAGACCGAC
>JAFDFW010000339.1 GCA_019309605.1 Deltaproteobacteria bacterium
AGCTGCTTTTCGATTTCTGACCAAACGAGCTCCGTGGTGATCGACGCCGGCATCGCCGAAGGAATAGATCCACACCAGCGCCTGTCAACCGTCCTTCATTCAGCCGCGGCCGAGGCCGGGCTCAGTTGACGGTAGGCGGCGTCGATCGAGGGCGTCGGAACATCCACCCGTTCGATGAGCGACCGAAATTCCTCCGCCAAGCATTGCCACTCCGCCCTCCCCTGCTCCGCATGGCCAAGCTTGATCGCTGTAGTCTCGGCTTTCACCATGCGGCGCATCAAGAACAGGAGAAGCGACTCGGGCAGCCATTCGAACACGCGGTGATTGCCGGGCATGATGGGAACGCCGTTTGCGCGCAGCACCTGATAGCCCTCGCGCATGGCTCGGAGCATCAAGCGCAGCAGCTCATCGCTGCTCGCCAGCTGCTCCGGCTCACCTCCCGCCTGATAGAGCGCGCATACGGTGGGGAGAATCTCGGCCACATGGGTCTTCAGCCACGCGTCCATGTTCGTACACACCAACACGGGAAACCCAGCTGCCTGCAGCGCAGACGCGATTGCGACAATGCGGGCGGACTTGCTGCCGTCGAGCTCACCGACGGTCGTTGGCTGTTCGCGCGGCGACGTGATGACGTAGCGAATGGCGCCACCTCGGGGCACCGCAGCGGCGCCAGGAAAGCCGAGGAGCACGCGGTCGCGACCGATGGCATCGGTCATCGCGCCCGGTCCTGCCGCGTTGTTGCCGAAGAACATCACGCTCGGCGTGCGGTCGTTCGCGGCTAGCACGGGCAGTACCTCCGCGATCCGGTGCTTCGGCAGGATGACCAGCACGACGTCATACGCATCGTCTGGGTCGAGACGATCCACGACCTGGAGAGACGTCGTGGTTCGTTTCCCGGAGACCCCGTCCTCGAGCTCGATCCCCTGTTGGCAGATCTGCTCGAGACGCGTCCCCCTCGCCAGGATGGCAACCTCTTGCGAGCTCTGCGCCAGCCGCGCCGCGTAGAGACTTCCGATGTTGCCTGCGCCGTAGACCAGAAACCGCACGGCGACACGATACCACGATCGGTGTCGTGCACCGGAATGGGCTGTGCCTCCTCAGAACCCCGTCGGTGGCGCAATCGTTGATGTTTCCGTACTCGGGGTCAAGCTAATCTAGCCCCATGCTTCACTTGCTGTACGCCCTGCTAGCGACCGCCAGATCGAGCCTGAAGGCGCAGCGCGAGCTCGCGCTCGATAACCTCGCCTTGCGACAACAGCTAGCCATCGTGCAGCGCAAGACCAAGCGCCCCAAACTGACCCAAGCGGACCGCGCATTCTGGGTCGCCCTGTCGCGTCTGTGGCCCGACTGGCACAACGCCCTGATCATCGTGAAGCCCCACCTCGCGCTCGGCAGGGACGCCCCCGAACACCGCAAGCGCGAGTCCACCGACGCGGGGAGCGTCATCGCACTCCCGATGGTCGGCGGGCTGCATCATCGCTACACACGACGCGCAGCCTGAGCCAAAGCCTCGGTCCCACACAACGTCGGGCGTGAGCATGACCTGCGCGTACTGCACGGGGCTATCGCGGATGCCGCAAAGCGACTATCGCGGCCAACACCTCGCGACGGACAACGTTCTGAGGAATGACAAGATTGTCCTTGTGGTATTTATCTAATAATAATGCATATTTCTCCATGGAACACTCATTATTATTGCATGATTTATGAATCACAAAGCTTGCATAATTGGGGTCTAAACCCTATCTTGCCTTTATCAGGAGGAAGCCATGTCGGCGTTGAACGAACTCAAACGGAGGCTTCGGCCAGGTCAGGTCTACCGGCGCAGGGATCTTGCGCGCTGGTCGAACGCTGTTGACCGGCACCTGCGCCAGCTCGTCGATGAAGGCCGGCTCGAGAAAGTCTCGGGCGGCGTCTACATGGCCCCGCGCAAGACACGGTTCGGCAGCGCGCCGGCCTCGCCGGAAAAGCTGGTCGAAGCATTCCTGGGCGATGACAGGTTCCTGATGATCTCGCCCAACGCCTACAACGGACTCGGCGTCGGCACGACCCAGCTCTACAACGAGCCAGTGGTCTACAACCGCAAGCGCCATGGTCGCATGGAGCTGGACGGACGGGCCTATGATTTCCGCAGGCGTCCGGCGTTTCCTGCGAAGCTCAGCGAAGAAGTTCTGTTGGTCGATTTGTTACACAATCTCGACCGACTCGCCGAAGACCAAGCTGCCGTCCTGCCCCGCGCGCTGGCGCGTGCGCGCCGCATGGACCGTCCACGGCTCGCCAAGGCGGTCCGCGACTATGACTCCGCTCGCGTGCGACGCCTGCTCGAACCCGTGCTTGAGGATGCCCCTCAGCCGCTTGCCGCCTGATGCTACTTCACGAGGCCCCGGACTTCGCAGACCTTGTCGCCGTGACGGCGCGAGCGCACCGCATCGACCCGGGTCTCGTGGAAAAGGACTACTGGATCATGCACGGGCTCTGGGGCCTGCAGCAGGGCGGCTTCACCTTTGAGCTGAAGGGCGGCACATCGCTGTCGAAGGGCTACGGGCTGATCCGGCGCTTCTCCGAAGACATCGATATCCTGATCCATCCTGACAATGACCTTCCCGTAGGTCGTAATCACAACAAGCCCGCCCATGTCGAGGCGCGCCGTGCTTTCTATGATGGCTTGGCGGAGCGCATCTCGATCCCTGGATTTCATACGGTGGAGCGCGATACCGCGTTCGACGATGCACGCTGTCGGAGCGGCGGCATCCGGTTGCGCTATACCGAAATCAATCCGCTGCCGCCGGGTGTGAAAACCGGCATCCTGTTGGAGGCCGGTTTTGATCAGGTCGCTCCAAATCGCCCCCGTCTCATTACGTCCTGGGCCTATGAGAAGGCGGTCGAAAGCGGTCTGACGGACATCACGGACAACCGCGCGGTCGACGTGCCTTGCTATGAACCAGGCTACACGCTCGTCGAGAAGCTGCAGACGATTTCGACAAAGTTCCGCAACCGTCAAGCCTCCGGCGCGATGCCCCAGAACTTCCTGCGACACTACTACGACGTCTACTGCCTGCTGGCGGACCCCGATGTGCAGGCCTTCATCGGGACCGAGGACTATCGGACGCACAAAGCCAAGCGGTTTCCGAAGGTCGACGAACCCGATCTCACTCGCAATGAGGCTTTTCTTCTTAGTGATGAACAGACCCGAGCAACTTGTGTGGCGGCCTTTGCCGCTACTCAGGCTCTCTACTATCGCGAGCAGCCCTCGCTCGACGAAATCCTGCACCGGATCGGCCGCGACCTCGCACGCCTTTAGGACGCGACGGGACACTCGGGCGTCACGATTTGTCCGCGTCACCCTTCACAGCACGGAACAACAGGTGCAGCCTCCGCACCGCCGCCAGCTCAGCGAACTCTAGATTCACATCTGGGATTTGTGACATTGTCATAAGAACGTCCGCCAATGCGTTTTCCTCGTGTTCTAGACCCGTGTCTTCGGGGATACCTGTCCGCGAAACCGTTAGAGAATCGTCGGAACCAGGTGAATCGCCCGATGTTCGATTCCCACCGCCTCCACCATTCGGGCGCTACTTGCGAGTCGTTTTGGGGGCGCTCGCCTTCCGCGCGCGTTTCGCCGCTTCAGCAAATCGCTTCGCCTCTTCGAGCCATGTCAGCCGCTGCGCGGGCGTGAGCCGGAGCCATGCTTTTCGCTGCTCCGCGTCGTGCAATCTCCAGCCCTCATCCATCGCTT
>JAFDFW010000340.1 GCA_019309605.1 Deltaproteobacteria bacterium
AAACACGAGTGGCCGATTCGCCGGGTCGCTCAACGCGCGAAGCAAACTCGCGTACTCCTCAGTGAACTCGCGGACCAACATGCGGTTGACCTGCTCGAGGAGGTCCGGTGGCACCTGCGAGAAGTCTCCCTCCAAGAACATAGGGATGAGCTTCGAGAACATGTCACTCGATGCAATCGGCAGCGGAACGAGCTGCGCGCCGGACGGTAGACGCCCCTCACCGCGGGCCGCCACTTCTTCCGGGGACCGAAAGTCGACCACCGTGCGGATGCCAAGCTCGCCCAGCTTACCGAGGTCATCGTCACTGAGCTGGCTCAACTCGCCGGAACGATACACGGCCCCCCATTTGATGCGCCGGCCATCACCCGCTGCATAGCCCCCGAGATCTCGGAAGTTGGGCTGGCCCGCGAGAGGAACATGCCGATTCATAGATTCCCTCTATGGTCTCCGACCGGGCGGAGCGCCATCCCGTCGCATCCTCAAAGCAGCGCCTCCAGCGTTTCCAGGTCTTGAACCGCCGCCACGAGCCGCGAGATGTTCGCCGCCGTAATCGCTTCGCCGTAATTTTCGGTCGGCGTGATGAGCCAGCCGATGACCAATCCCCAAATCGCGGCCTGCCGGTAACGGAGCCACGCATCGTCCGGCCCCGGAGGGTCCTCGACGCCGTGACGCCGGAGCTCATCGAGGTAGAAGCTCAGCAAGTCTCGTTCGTGCTTCCGGCGATCCTCGGTAGCGAGGCCGGTGATCAAGAGATACGTGAAGTCGTGCGCCCAACGTCCCTTCACCATCAGCTGCCAATCGAGGAACCCGCCGCTCTGATCGGGCAATAGATACGTATTCGCGATGTGCGGATCGCCGTGGAGCAAGGTTTGCGGCCCAGTGGCCAGTATCTGTTGTGCCTTCCACAGGGCATCCCAGAGCTCATCGACCGTCTTGCCGAGTGGCGAGATCGCGGCGGCTTTATACGCGTTCGTTTCGACCTGATTGCGAATCAAATCGAGCCCCAGCGCTTGGAACACGGGATACATGCCACCCGCAAGCGGTGTCGCCAGCCATTGAAATTCCGTTGCAAGCGACGGGCTCTGCCAGTACCGAGCGTGCAACGCCGCCAGCGTCGCGAGCAATCCCCTGATCTCGTCGACCGTCACGCTCATGAGCGCGTTGGGAAACCGCGCCCCGCGAAGGGTGAGGTCCTCCATCAACACGCCAAAGCTCCGATTTGCTTCGTCGAAAACGCTACCGAAGCATTCTGGCGCTTCGATCGAGAGGCTGCTCCGAATCGTCCGATAGAACCGAACCTCGTTGATGTACATCGCGTCAGGGGCGTGCGGGTACCGCCGCTGATAGGCGCCAATGGCCGAAAACACTCCGGGGCGAAGGCGCGAGCCAAACGGGAGCGAACCCAGCACGTCGAACACCTTGCCCGTCAGCTCAATCGCCGACGGACCAAACCGCAAACCCCGGTGCAACAAGACGGTTTTCAGCAACATGCGCGACGGCAAGCCAAGCGCGCTCTCGTACGCGAGCTCGAGCGCCACACGGTCGGCGGTGGAGGCGATCCCGTCCCCACGGTGCGCGCTATGAATGACGTTCACGTCGGTGACGACCACGCCTGGGCGCTGCTCGGCAAGCAGCGCCGTCATAATCTCGGGCGTCAACCGATCGAGGCTGGACGGAAACCGGAGCTCGGTCATCGCCCGTGTGTCATGCGCCTTCGACCCGCTGCTTGAGATCCACGTTGAACCCTGAGTACGACGGCCCGAGCTGGGCCTTGAGGAGCGCCCAAACCAGCGGCGCGATGACGCCGGAGAAATCCTCCCCATGCCGAAAGTGCGTCCGCTCCCCGTCGTCGAGCGCCTCCAAGATGAAGTAGTGGCTCCCCGTGATCAGCCCTTTGGGACCACCTCGCCACCGAAGCTCCTGCGCTTCGTCTACTCGCTCAATCACCACCGGAGCACGGGCGGGCAATCCGAAGAGGGCGAAGTCGAGGCGGCCGGGCTCGCCCACGACAGGTCGCCCTCGCAGCTTGAAGTGCTGGCTCCACTCGTCGTGCCGATCGAAATCCGCCAGGTGCCTCCACACTTCGCTCGGCGGCGCATCGATCGTCGTCTCGGTTTCGTAGGTGATCATCGCCACCAGGCTGTCACGATCGCGGCCGCCGGGCTAGAAGCTACTACTAGAGGCTGCTAGGCGACTTGGTGGTCCGAGGGGGGAATGGATCCCGCTTCCCAAACCTGCTGAATGTCGGAGTTCTCAGCAAAGAACGACCCCCACAGATGCATCGCGGCGTACGCTCGCCAGGGCCGCCAGGCTTCCGCCCGGCTCTCGAGCTCCGGAACGGAAACCGGCGCGCCATTGTTGGATATCGACTTACGCAGCCAGTGACTGTGCGACGGAAACGCGTCCGGCTCCCGATAAACACGCATCGCAATGTACTGCGCGGTCGTGGCGCTGACGTCCGCGATGGAGCGCAGCCCATCGATTGCGGCGTCGAGTGAAGGCGCGCCGTCCAGCCGCAGTTCGCCCTCGTGGACCGCCTTGGCAAGCGCCTGAATGGAACGGCTCCGCCGCTTCGCTACACCGACTGACCCGAACCGTGCAGTGCTCAGCGCCTGCGGTGTCGGGAACAAATGAGTGAGAGACGGTTGCGAGGTTTCAATCCGCTCGCCGTACTTTTCGACGATGCGACCCATGAGCTCCGACACCTCGTCGGGGCGCATGTATTGATTGAGGAGCATCATGACCGCCGTCTCCAGGTGATCGAACGCGCCCAGCACGCGTAAGCCCGGGCTCGTTTGGATGCACTCGCTGACGACCGGATCGTTGCTCAGGTGCGCAGCGATGGCGCTGGTCGGCGCGTCGACATCGAACAAGCGCCGCACGCAGGAGACCACATCGAGCAGATGCGCGCCGAGCGAGCTGCTCACTCGAACTCGGAGGGCGCTGTCGGCGGGCTCGTAGGTCACGCACACTTCACCCGCGGCCTTCTCAAACGACGCCGTCCTGTAGTAGCAATCCCCGACGACCCGCTCGACGCCAGGGACGGTCCACGGCTCCAAGAACTCGAGCATCCGAGCCCAGGCGAACGGCTCCTCGACCGGGATTTGGAGCTCGAATCGGCCGGCGGCCCTGTTGGGATCGTTGCGGAGCGACGTCGGAGGGCAACCGTAGACTTCGTGGATCACGGAGTTGAACCGGCGAACGCTCCGAAAGCCCGCCGCCTCTGCGATATGGGCCATGGACAGAGTCGTGGTCTCGATCAGCCGCTGCGCGAAGCGAGCACGCCGAATGCGGGCCACTTCAACGGGAGACGTTCCTAGGTGCTTGTGGAAGAGCCGCCGAAGCTGGCGCGCGCCAACGCCGAGGCGCTCGCACAGCGCGTCGATGCCCGCATGGTCGAGCACGCCGTCTTCGATCAAGCGAAGCGCACGCGACACCGTGGAAGAGGTCCCCTTCGACCCAGGCGTACCGGGCGTCGCCTCGGGCCTGCACTTGCGGCATGGGCGAAAGCCCGCGGCCTCCGATTCCGCTGGGGAGTCGAAGAACACGATGTTCTCGGGGGCAGGCTTCTTGGCAGAGCAGCTCGACTTACAATACACACCGGTCGACGTAACACCTGCTACGAAACGACCATCAAACCGGGCATCTTTGCTAAGAAACGCCTGAAGATACTCAGACGTACAAACGGGCATGGGGAAGCAACGACAGTAACCCGTTTTCGGCGATCGCGTTAG
>JAFDFW010000341.1 GCA_019309605.1 Deltaproteobacteria bacterium
CAGCCGCAATGACTTGGTCGACCAGGCTCTTCGAGAACATCCGTCCGGTCAGCTTGTCACGAACCATCTTGTCCGCGGCGTCCCACTCGGCTTTGGCATCACCCGCTTCGACGGGAATGATGCCCTTTTTCAGGACGATATTGTAGGACTTTTCGTCATCCTTGCGAATGACTTTGTTGAGCAGCTCGTGCGCGCGGGCCGCCGTGCTTGTGAACACCTCTTTGAGGTCGGGGGGGAGCTCTTCGAACTTGTCCTTGCGCATCATCGTGCCGCCCACGATGATCGCCGAGTTGTGCGCGGTCATGTACTTCACCCGCGTGTACCATTGGAACGCAATCGCGGTGATAGCAGAGGACGAGATAACGTCCACCATGCGGGTCTGAAGGGCCGGATAGACTTCCGGCACACCGAGCCGAACCGCGCTGGCGCCAATGACCTGATAGAACTCGACGAAGATCGGGTCGTCTTTCCACGCCCACGGGCGCATCGCCTTGATGTCGGACGGCCGCTTGATGGACTTCACTGAGAACAGCCGGGTCTTGCCGGCATCGCCCCAGCCGACCAACTTGAAGCCTTCCTTGTCGAACATGGCCTCGAACTGGGGGGCCATCTTCGCACGTACCCGATCGAGCTTCTCATAGGTTTCGACGATGCCGGGCAGCACCAGGACGTTCATCGCCGGGACCACTAAGCCTATCCCCGTCATGGTAACGACGCCGCCGTCGAGTTGACCGACGCGCATCTTGCGCACGAAGTCGCGCTCGTCTCCCTGAGAGCCGCCCGGATAGAAGCGCATCTTGAGCCTTCCGTCCGTTCTTTCTTTGAGCGTCTTGTTCCAGGCGTTGAGGACCTTCATCCATGACGAGCCCGCCGGAGCGAGAGACGCGATCCGAAGGGTGTAGCCCTCCTCGGCCTTGCTGGTTGTGGTGGTGCCTGGCAGCGAAAACGCGGCAAGCAGAAGTAGCAAAACTGGTACAAAGCGCCGATTCATCTCCAAAAACCTTTCCCCTCGCGTGAGAGTCCGCCGAGATTCACAAGGAACACCGCCCTCGTCAACACGAACTATTCGCTTTCTCACGTATGGCGGTCACTTCTTCCTCGAACCATGCGACGGGCAAGCCCAGGTTTTTACTCACTGCCTCGCCAATCCTGACTCCGACGATGACCTTTCGGGCGTAGCTCAAGATGCGGAAACCCACCTCCAGGCGTGCTATGTGCTCGATCGATGGTCCGGGATATCGTCGAGAACCGCGATAGCACGGCACGCGACCATCTGGCGAACGAGCGGACGTTTCTCGCCTGGGTGCGGACGGCACTCGGCCTCGTTGGGCTTGGCGTTCTGCTCGAACGACTCGGGGCTGGGGGCGAGGTTATCGCCGTTGCCGCGGGTGTCGGCTTCATCGGTTTTGGGGGTCTTTGCCTGATTTACGCTGTGAGCCGATACCTCTGGGTCGCCAAGAATCTGGAACGAGGAATGTTTCCGGTGGCGATCAGAGGGCCGATCGTGATTACGATCGGAGCCCTGTTGGTCGCAGGTGGAGCCATGCTCTACGTGCTGCTTCTACACTGACACGGTCACTGACTCTGCCTGAGCCCGCGTTCCTGCACCCAGGCGTACAGCACCGGCACCACAAATAGCGTCAATAGGATCGCTCCCATCCCCCCGACCGACGGGAGAGCCATCGGCACCATCACATCGGCGCCGCGACCTTGAGAGGTGATCACCGGGAGTAGGGCTAAGGCTGTCGTCGCCGTGGTCATCAGGCAGGGACGGACGCGTCTCTGTCCGGCCTCAACTGCCCGGTCATGTACCTCTTCGACCGTATGTGCTGGGTCAGCGCGGAAGCGTTGCGCGAGATAGGTGGCCATCACGACGCCAGTGTCGGTTGCGATCCCCAGCAGGGCGATGACACCGACCCACACGGCGACCGAAAGGTTGATCGTTCCGACGTGGAAGAGGTGCTGCATGTCGGTTCCCAGGAATTCGAAGTCCAGGAACCACGGCTGTCCATAGAGCCAAATGAGAATGAAGCCGCCCGCGACACAGAGCACGACGCCCGAGTAGATGATCAGCGTTGTCAGGACGCGGCGAAACTGAAGGTAGAGAAGCAGGAACACGAGAGTGAGCGCCACTGGGATGAGCAAGATCAAGCGCTGCTCGCTCCGAACCTGGTTCTCGTAGCTGCCCGCGAAGCGGTAGCTGACCCCTGCAGGCACGTCGAGGTCGCCGCTCTCGACCTTCGCCGAGAGAAACGCTCGCGCGTCGTTTACGACGTCCACCTCGGAGCGCTCCGGCAACTTGTCGAACAGGACGTAGCTCGTGAGAAAGGTGTCTTCGGACTTGATGACTTGCGGCCCCTTCACGTATCGGATCTCGACGAGCTGCTCTAGGGGGATCTGTTCTCCACCAGGGGCGGATACCACCACGCGGCCAAGCGCTTCGATGCTGTCTCGTTCTTCCCGCATGTAGCGAACCCGCACCGGGTATCGCTCCCTGCCTTCTACCGTCCGCGTGAGCGTGCGACCGCCGAGCGCAACCTGAATGACGTCTTGCACGCGGCCGATCGTTAGCCCGTAGCGTCCGATCGCCTCTCGATCGATGTCGATCTCGACGTATGGTTTGCCAACCACGCGGTCTGCGAAGACGGTTTCCGGACGGATTCCAGGGGCTTCGCAAAGGAGTGCTTCGAGCTTCATCCCGAACGACTCGATCGTCTCGAGGTCGGGTCCGTAGACTTTGATGCCCATCGGTGCTCGCATGCCACTTTGCAGCATGATGATGCGTGTGTTGATCGGCATCAGCATCGGAGCGCTGGTCAACCCGGGTGCCTCCGCCGCTTTGACAATCTCGTCCCAAATGTCGTCTGGCGAGCGAATGTGGTCCCGCCAATTGCGCACGCGCTTACCATCGGCGTCGATGCCGAACTCCGGCTTGTACGTCACCACGGTTTCGAACATCGAGATGGGCGCCGGGTCTAGAGGGCTTTCGGCACGTCCCATCTTGCCAACCGTCCGATCGACTTCGGGGATCTCCTGAATCGCGGCGTCCATGGTGTGCAGCATGTCGAGTGCTTGGCCGAACGATGCATGGGGCATCGTGGTTGGCATGTAGAGAAACGACCCCTCATCGAATGGCGGCATGAACTCGCGTCCGAGGCTCGACCAGGCCGCGACGCCGCCGACCAGTACCGCCACCGGGAGCGCCAGCGTAAGGGCCTTGTGCTTCAGTGACCACCGCAGGACCGGGACATAAACGTGTTGAAAGGCAAAGAAGGCCAATAGCAGTGCGCCGATCGTGACGGCTACGAAGAGGAAATTGACGACAAAATGATGCCCGGGTCCGAGGGGAAGCCAGCTTCGCGTGAGCAGCAGCGCAACGGCCACTACGACAACGATGAGCGACGCACTTGCGAGCCGTGAGCGCTTGGGCTCGGCTGCCGATGCCCCGGCCGCTCTTCCTCTTGCAGGACGTCGAAGAACGAGATGGGCCAGCGCCGGTAGCGCGACCATCGACACCAAGAGTGCAGCGATGATAGCGAATGACTTCGTGAAAGCGACTGGTCTAAACAGCTTTCCTTCGGCTGCAGTGAGGGCGAAGATCGGCAAGAAGCTGACGACGGTGGTCAGTGCAGACGTCACCACTGCGGGTGCGACCTCGGCCGTCGCGTGTGCGATGACTCTCGCTCGGCTCGTGTTCGCCGGCGCATTGTCGAGGTGTGCGACGATGTTCTC
>JAFDFW010000342.1 GCA_019309605.1 Deltaproteobacteria bacterium
ACGACGACCGACATCATCAAGAAGAGGATGAGGACGACGACTACCGCCATCACTACTGGATAGGCGAGGGCGCCACGCACCTTGCTCTGAAGCCTGGTCTGGTCGTCCAAGAACTCTGCGAGCCGTGCGAGTACCTCCTCGAGCGTGCCCGACGCTTCGCCTGCAGCCACCATGTTGACGTAGAGGGTGAGGAAGATCTTGGGGTGCGCCTTCAGCGCGTCCGCCAGAGTGCTGCCCTCGTTGACCTGATTGCGTGTGTCGGTGAACGCCGTCTTCAGCTCCGGCTGATCGAGTTGCTCGATCAATGCGTTCAAGGCTTCGACCAACGGGACGCCTGAACGGAGCAATACGGAGAGCTGTCGAGTGGCAACGGCCACGTCCATCGGTGAGACCCGTCGAAATAGTCGTCCAAAGTCGATGTCGCGCGATGCTTTCCTCGCCGCGTCGGATTGCTCGAGGATGTCCGTCGCCAGGATTCCATCCCGTTTGAGCACTGCGCGTGCCGCCTTGGCGCTGTCGGCGTCGCGGATGCCCTTGACCGCCTTGCCCCGTGCATCGATGCCCTTGTACGCGTAGACCGCCATGGCTTAGACCTCCGCGGCTTGGGTCGCGGCGAGTACCTCTTCGACGCTGGTTATGCCCGCCACGACCTGACGCGCCCCGTCTTCGCGTAAGAGGCGCATCCCCTGCTGTTGTGCGACGCGCTGGATTGTCTTCGCGTCGCTGTTGTTCAGGATCTCTCGGCGCACCGGCTCGTCGATCATCATGAGCTCGAAGATGCCGATTCGGCCGCGATAGCCGGTATTGCCACACGCGTCGCAGCCGCCGTGATGATAGAAGGTTAGCTTCCCGGAGTCGGTGCCGGCCGGGTCCGGTAAAGGAGCGGGGTTGCTGCGGCCGATCACGGTGGTCGCGGCGAGCTTCTGAAGCTCGGCCAGCTTCTCCTGTGCCAACGCTAGGTCGATACCTAGCTCGCGTAGATCTTGCGCGGTCGGCGCGTACGGGGTCTTGCAGTGATCACAGAGCTTCCGAACGAGGCGCTGGGCCAATACCGCCAGGACGGAGGAAGAAATCTGATAAGCCTTGATGTCCATGTCGACCAAGCGAGTGATGGCGCTCGGTGCGTCGTTGGTGTGCAAGGTCGACAGCACGAGGTGACCCGTGAGCGATGCATGAATCGCGATCTCCGCCGTTTCGTGGTCACGAATCTCGCCGACCATGATGACATCCGGGTCCTGACGAAGGAAGCTCCTCAGGCCTGAAGCAAAGGTGAGCCCGATCTTCGGCTGGACCTGCATCTGGCCGATGCCGCGCAGCTCGTACTCCACGGGGTCCTCGGCGGTCAGGATGTTCTTTTCGGGCGTGTTGATCGTGTTCAGGCATCCGTAGAGCGTGGTCGTCTTGCCGGATCCGGTGGGGCCCGTGACGAGGATGATGCCGTTGGGCCGTACGATCAGCTTCTCCAGTTGATCGAGCTCCCGCCGAGCGAAACCCAAGTCGATCAGGCTCAGCAGGACCTGCTCCTTGTCGAGCAGACGCATGACGACACGCTCGCCCTTGGCCGTGGGGATCGTCGACACACGAACGTCGACCACCTTGCCGGCGATCTTCTTGGTGATGCGGCCGTCTTGGGGAAGGCGCCTCTCCGCGATGTTGAGACCGGCCTCGATTTTCACGCGGCTCACAATCGAGGAGAGGAACCCACGGTTCGCCTCTTTGCGAGGGATGAGCCGGCCGTCGACTCGATACCGCACGATGACCTTGTCTTCCGTGGGCTCGATGTGGATATCAGACGCGCGCTCTTTGACCGCTGTGTAGAATAGATTGTTGACCCAGCGAATAACCGGCGCTTCATCGGTCATGTCGATCAGGTCACGGAGCTCTTCGACCTCCTCGCCTTCTTTCGCTTCAGCGAGCGCGGTTTCGTCTTTGCGTTCGTAGACACGGTTGATGGCGTCGTCGATCGTTTCTTCCGAGGCCGCGACGGGAATGATCGTCTTCGCGAGCAGGATCCGGAGGTCGTCGATTGGAAACGGGTCTAGCGGATTGGCGACGGCAACGCGGACGCTGTCGTCCGATTGAGTCAAGGGGAGGACGCGGTTCTGGCGGGCGAAGTTGATCGGGACGGCGTCGATGAGCTCTTCTGGAATGAGGTCTGTGGCGATCTTTTCGATGAACTCCATGCCTACTTCGTCGGCTAGCGCTCGGACGACTTTGTCTTCTTCGACGGTGTGTGTGGCGACTAAAAAGTCCGTGAGGTCGATTGCGCGATCCGCCGCGGTTTGGAGTGCAGCCTCGAGCTTGTCCGGTTCGAGCGCACCGCGACGAACCAAGATTTCACCGATATAGCGCTGCTCGAAGCTCATTCTGCGGGGCTCTCGGCGTCCTGATTAGCGGGCTGTGGCGCTTCTACGGGCGTGTCGGCGTCCGGACTCGTCGCGGGCTCCTCCGGCTCGATGACCTCATCCGGACCATCGGGGGCGACAGGTTCCTCTGGTTCGGTCGGCGCCTCGGGCTCTGCCGGGGCTTCCGGCTCGGCGTCGAGTGACGGCTCGTCGGTCGCTGGTGGCGGTGCGCCGCCCCCTTCTTGCTCGTCCGCTGCGGTTGGCGGGATCGCCTCGGCAGAGTCGGGCTCGACAACCTCCGTTGATTCGGCTCCGTCGGGCCCGATCACGAAGGTTTCTTCCTCCTCGCGGCTGGCCGCGCGATATGCGCCAATCGGTGCGCGTGGAACGTGGTCGGGTGGTGGCTGGAGCTCCGCCGCCCTCGCTAGCTTGATCTCGTTTTCCACGCCGTCGATCTCGTTGACGATCTCTGACACGAGGCCGCGCGTGCGTGAATAGTCGATGTGCGGCTCAAACTTATCCTCACCGAACACGAAATAGCGATCGATCATCTGCTGCCGCTCTTGCATCTTGCGCTCGAAGATTTCGCGGAGGTCGCCCGGGTCGCGAATGATGTACGGGGTAAGGATGAGCAGCAGGTTGGTTTTGCGCTTGGTCTTACTGGTCTTGCGGAAGAGGGCTCCCAAGATTGGTATGTCGCCCAGAACCGGAACCTTGTCTTCCTTGTTCTGAATCGCGTCACGCATCAGGCCGCCGATGACGATCGTCTGCTGGTCGCGCACCATGACCTCCGTTCGCGCAGTACGGCGATTGATCGAGACGACGCCCAAAGTACCGGAGGTTGCGCCCTGCTCGGAGATCTCCTCTTCGATCTCGAGCCGGATTTCGTTGTTCGCGTTGATGTGCGGCGTGACTCGAATGGTGGTGCCGACGTCCTGACGAGCGACGCTGCCGAGGCCACCAGCCAGGCCGGCCAGGTTGCCAAGGTCTTGCCCACTTGACGCCGCTCCGGCCAATGCGCCCAAGCTGCCCCCACCGGCGAACGTGCCGGGTGCAACACCGTTGGTCTGGAGCGGGATGTTCTCACCAACGCTGATCTCCGCTTCAACGTTATCCATCGCGATGATGTGCGGCGTCGAGAGCACGTCGGCGTCACCGGAAGATGCCAGCGCTGTGACCACGACGCCGAACCCTGGAACCGAGAATCCGACCAGCTGCTGTGAGTTCTCGATCGTCGGTCCTCGAACACCAAGGGCTAAACCGGTGAGGTTGTTCTGCGTGATGTCGATCGACGAAGGAGCGCCGAAGCCGAACAGCGAGAGCGATCCATCGGTTGGGAAGTCACCCGCGCCTCCGTGGAACGAGAAGCCGAGG
>JAFDFW010000343.1 GCA_019309605.1 Deltaproteobacteria bacterium
GTTCGTCACTCCACGTACGGGCAACCGCAGCCTGTATTTTGCCCCCTCGGGTGTGTATCCCACGAAGGACGGCAAGCACGTGGTGATCACCACCCCGGCGGAAAAATTCTTCGGAAAGCTCTGCCGCGCACTGGAGATGGACTGGGACAAGGAAGAGCGCTTCAGCAGCATCGACGCGCGCCTCGAGAATGAAGACGCACTCGATGAAGCAGTCTCGAACCGCACCCGTCAGTTCAGCCGCGAGCAACTGGTTGAAAGGCTGATTGCGGCAGACGTGCTCACAGCTCCAATTAACGATGTGGAGGATGTGGTGAAAGATCCACAGATCCAGCACAACCGCATGATCGTCACCACCGACCACCCCACCCTGGGTCCGGTGGATGTCACCGGTGTCCCGATCCGGTTTTACGACACCCCGGGCAGCATCCGCCGCCACCCGCCCCTTCTTGGGGAACACACGCGGGAAATTCTGGAAGAGGTCGGGTACAGCCCCGAGGACATCGACGCGTTGGCCGCCCAAGGACTCGTTGCGGATCATGCAGAAATTATGCGCCTGAAAGCCGAGCGACGTGCCCGCAAGAAGGCCACCTGATAGGGACCAGCCTCCATGGTGTCAGACCCACCGCATCCACTGAAGGGGCGTCGCTTTCGCTGTCCCGACACGGGTCTAGCTAGCGTCTACACGGCCCAGTTGCTGCACACGCTGGGCGGCCTCATCGGCGACCCGCCGCCGCCGTCCACCCCGTTGGATGCGGCGTTGGACTGGACCCGATCCGGATTGATGCACCTCACCGGAGATCCCTCCGGCCCACCTCAGCAAGGCCCTGCTGCCCTCCCCACCACGGCGCGCGGCGCCTTGGATGCCTTCCGCCTCGTAGCGGGCTCGGACATCTTGGCCGGCTGCTCTGGCGCATCGCTTCTGAGTGAGCGGGCTGCCCTCTTGGGCCTGACGCGCCAGGGACAGGTCTCCGCCAACGGAAGCTGTCGGCTACTCCCGGCGAAAGATGGCTGGGTTGCCCTCAACCTGGCTCGCGCCGAGGACCGGGACCTGCTGCCCGCCCTGTTTGAAACCGAGCAGCGGGTGCTGAGCCAGGACGAGATCTCCGACCATGTTTCACGATTGTCCGCAGAGGAGTTGGTGAACCGCGGCCGGCTGATGGGCCTGCCCGTGGCCTTGGTCGAAAGCACGATTCGAACTGGGGGGGCGTGGTGCCGTCTTGTGGAGTGCGGCCCTTCCGTCCCGGTTCCCAGGCCACCGGGACAGAGTGCCCTGGTTGTGGATTTGTCCTCCCTTTGGGCAGGCCCGCTTGCCAGCCACCTCTTGCAACAGGCGGGGGCCCGCGTCATCAAAGTGGAAAGCAGCAGCCGCCCGGACGGGGCGCGGGCAGGTGCTCGGGCTTTCTTTGATCTGCTGAACTGCGGCAAGGAGAGCGTATCGCTGGACCTGACGAGCACCAAGGGAAGGCAACAACTGCGAAGCCTTCTGTCCCACGCCGACATCGTGATCGAAGCCTCCCGCCCACGCGCCCTGGCCCAGATGGACATTGACGCCGGGGCTCTGGTCAAGAGCACACCCGGACGAGTGTGGGTCAGCATCACGGGGGTCAAGAGCACACCCGGACGAGTGTGGGTCAGCATCACGGGTTACGGACGGGGTGAACCCGAATCCCACTGGGTGGCCTGGGGAGATGATGCCGCCGTTGCGGCCGGGGCTTTCGGCGGCACCGCGGACGCGCCGGTGTTCTGCGGCGACGCGCTTGCCGATCCCCTTACCGGACTTCACGCGGCTGTGGCGGCGCTGGCCTTCTGGCAGGGCGGAGAGAGCGTCTTGTTAGATCTTTCCCTTCGTGAGGTCACCGCCCACGCGCTCGATTTCGCGCCTCATAGTCCAAGGGGATCGGTATTCCGTCAGGCGGACGGCTGGTACATGACGGTGGAAGGGCACACGGCAGCCGTCGTGAAGCCTGAGGAACGCACCGCACAGAACCCGGCTGCCACACTGGGTGCACAGACCCGGGGCAGGATGTGCGCTGCCTCGGGGGCATCATCCGGGAGATCGGACCGGACCTTCCGCGCCGTCCCGGGGAAGACATCTTGGATGCGCGGGGCGGGGCCTTACTGCCCGGCCTCAACGACCATCACCTGCACCTTTTTGCACTGGCCGCAGCGGAGAGCTCCGTTCGGTGCGGCCCGCCAGAGGTCACCAACGAAGAGGAACTGGCGGCGGTCCTTGCCCGGCCCGGCAGTGGCTGGCTGCGCGGCACCGGCTACCACGCATCGGTCGCCGGGGACCTGACCCGGGATGACCTGGACAGATGGGCGCCGGACCGGCCCGTACGCATAGAGCACCGCAGTGGCAAGATGTGGATGGTCAACTCGGCTGGTGCGGCCCAACTGGGATTGGATAAGGAGCCCGACATACCCGGTATCGAGCGGGACGCTGCAGGACGGCCCACGGGAAGGCTCTTCAGGCTGGGTGGCTGGATCCGGTCCCGGTCGGGCACGGGCACCTTTCCCGACCTTTCAGCCATGTCGCGCCGACTCGCCGGATACGGTGTCACCGGAGTAAGCGATGCGACCCCCACCGTTACCAGTGACACCGTGGATGAACTGGCCCGGAGCCACGCTGCGGGTGCGCTTCTTCAGCGCGTGCAGGTCATGGGCGGATTGGATGTGCGCATTCCGGAACAGGGTCTCCTCAGCCCCGGCCCCGTCAAGGTACATCTGGATGAAGACCGGCTCCCGGATTTCGATTGGCTGGTGACTGAGATGGCGACAGCGCACGGCAGGGGCCGCGCTGTTGCGCTCCACTGTGTCACGCAAACGGAATTGATCTTTGCCCTCACGGCGCTGCAGGCAGCGGCTCCCCTTCCCGGCGACCGGATCGAGCATGCCTCTCTGACCCCGGACGCGGCCCTCCCGTTGATGCAGCAGACGGGTGTGACCGTCGTCACCCAGCCGGGCTTTCTGTTTGAGCGCGGCGACCAGTACCAACAGGATGTAGCGAGCGAAGACCAGCCCCTCCTGTATCGGTGTCGGAGTTTCCTACGGCACGGAATTCCCTTGGGTGGCAGCACCGATGCCCCTTACGGTCTCCCGGACCCCTGGGGTGCCATGCGGGCCGCCGTCGATCGCCGGACGGCCGCAGGACGGCGGCTTGGCAAAGACGAGACCCTTT
Organism: Deltaproteobacteria bacterium; assembly: GCA_019309605.1. Classification (GTDB taxonomy): domain Bacteria; phylum Myxococcota_A; class Polyangia; order Polyangiales; family Houyiibacteriaceae; genus SG8-38. The sequence goes on from JAFDFW010000343.1 coordinate 3,179, forward strand.
CCCCGGAAGAAGCGCTGGCCCTTTTCACCTCTCCCTTGGAAGCTCCCGGGGCTCCGCCTCGACAGGTGAAAGTGGGGACGGTTGCAGACCTGTGTCTGCTCTCCGGCCGGTGGAAAGAAGCGAGAACGCGGCTTCTTGCCGGTGATGTTGCCGCCACCTTCCGGGACGGCCATTGCGTGTTCTCGCGCTGAGCTACTGCGCTCGCGGCTCGATCGCCTCACACATGAAGTCCGCCGCTTGCGACAGGCCCTGCTGGAGCGGGAATTGGACGTCTTCCATCCAGCGGCCGAACGCAACGTTCAGCGCGCCGAGGACCATCTCTGCCAAAAAGCGCGCTTCGAAATCGGTACGGACCTCGCCTGCTGCCTGCCCCTGGCTGATGATTCTCGCGAAGGGCTCGTAGACCAACGACAGGTGGGGCGCCACCTCATCCTCGCGGGTTTGGCTGCGCATCAGGTCTAGTAGAACGTCCCGGGCCAAGCCCTCGGCCGTCGCAATGCCATTGGCCGCCGCGTCGGCAAAGCCGCGGATGCGCTCCTGGGCTCGCACTGGACGCTCGAGCTGCTGGTCGACCAGCGCCTGAAGGTACTCCGCGATCTCACCGGTCATCTCGTGGAGTACGGCGGACTTGTTGGTGAAGTGATTGAAGAAGGTGGCTGGCGCGATGTCGGCCGCCTCGGCGATCTGTGCGATCGTCGTTGCCTCGTAGCCGTCGGTTAGAAATAACTCCCGGGCTGTCTCGTAGATCTTCTCGCGAAGTGCGGTCTTCCTCGCTTCGCGGCGTCCTGTGTTGTTCTTCTTCACTGGAGCTTCGAAACTCGTCTGCAGCGCGAAGGGCCCATCAGACGGCATCACCCCGCTGCTGGTGATACCGCTCCACCGCATCGGCGACCTTGATGCCGGAGTCTATCGCCTGTTGCGTGCCTACGCCAACGCCGCCAGCGTCACAGCCCACAAAGAAGAGGCCCTCGACCGGTGCTTCAATTGACGGTTTCGACGCACCGCACTGGCCGACGATCTGTGCGAGGCCGATGGTTTCTCCGCCCACCCCCGCCAGCACCGAATCCCGGGTAGCGCTGGACACGTTGCGCGTCGTGTAGAAATCCTTGCTCTCGATCGCCGCCTCGAGCTCGGGGAATACGCCAAACAACGCTTCTTCGCCGGCGCTCGCCCAGGCCTTCAGCTCCTCTTTCGAAAGGTTTGGGTCTGGCGGGCAGAAACATCCGGTCATCAGCATCTGTTTGCCCTCCGGCGCGGCATTGGGATCGTAGTTCGCAGGCACTTCGAAATACAGCACGCCCTCTCTCGAGCCCTTGCCTTCAGCCGCGTCATCGAGCCGTTGCTGCGTCCATGGGCTTCCATCGGAGAAGACGACGCCAAAGGGAGCATCGGTCACCGGTTTGTTGAGAAAGTACCGATAGCCGATCAACGAATAGGACGGAACGAGCTCACGAACGCGTTTCGTGAAGTCCTGATCGAAGTGTTCCTCACCGACGAGCTTGAGTACCGTGGGCTGCAAGCCTGCGTTACTGATGACGATCGGCGCCTTGAATTGGCCCTTGTCGGTTTCGATGCCCGCTACCTTGCCGTCCTCGACGATCACCCGATGCACCCGAGTGCCCATCATCACGTCGCTGCCATAGCGTCGCACGGCCTCACAGTAGGCCTCGGCTACCTTGCCAAAGCCTCCTTCGCAAAAGACTCCACCACCACGGATGAACATCTCTTGTAGCGAGTTGATCGCTTCGGCCGCATCCAGCTTGTCGACAGGCACCATGAACATGCCATCGCAGCAGAGGCTCACGATGAATGCGTAAAGCGAGCGCGGTAACTCGGCGCTGCTCAACCAATCGTCGAAGCTCCGGCCCTCTAGCTCGGCGACGTCCTCGGGCTCCATCAAGGCCATGTTGGTGAAGAACTCGAGTGGCCGCTCCTGTTGCTCCGCGGGGATCCCCAGCCAGTTGAAGATGATCTCCGGGTCTAGGTGATCGGTATCCGCTTCGGGCATGCGGCTGTAGGTCCCGTCTGGACTCCTGTAGCAACTGCCCTGAGTGCCTGGAATCGCGAGCGTGGCCAAGTCTGCCACCTCGAGCTCGTCGAGCACTTGCTGATAGAGATTGCCCTCCACTGGCGCACCGATCACGACCCAAGCGGTATAGGTGTAGCCGTTTTTCGACAGGCTCATCGCCTTGCCGCCGGCATTGGCATTCTTGTCCGTCAGCAAGACTTTCAAGCCGCGCTTGGCCAAGAGTCCTGCGCAAGAGCTGCCGCCGAAGCCAGCGCCGATGATGATCACGTCGTATGAGTTGTCTGCCATGTGTACCCTCGCGCCTTTCTAGTCCTCGAGATAAGTCTTGATGTAGCGGTCCATTTCCGATG
>JAFDFW010000922.1 GCA_019309605.1 Deltaproteobacteria bacterium
GCGCGAGAGTTCCTGATTGGGCAAAACGCCTTTCATCCGCACGACGCCTTTTCGACCGTGGCCAAGACGTACCAGCTGGCAAAGCTTCTCTGGGAGTTCATGCGAATCGGCGGAGCGACCTTGAAGGATGGCGTGGGCTTCGAAGCGCTCGACCTCGCGGCCGTGCGGGTGGCGTTCGGTGCTGTGAAGACCGCGGCGCCGGAGGCGTTGGACCAGCAGATCTCGGAAGCGGAGCAAACCATCTCGGGGATGAGGGGGTCATGAAGCGACTGGATGCACCGATCGCACGGACGTACTCGGGCGCCGCTTCAGCGGCCGGGCCCTTGCTGTTCGTCCGTTCGACGCGGCGCGCCAAGCTCGGCGAGTGGGTTCGCATTGAAGGCGAGGGTCAACAGAACCGGCGCGGCCAGGTAATCGACGTGGGCACCGAGATCACGGTGATTCAGGTGTTCGAAGACACGCTTGGGCTCAAACCTGCACAAGCATCGATCACCTTGGCCGGCGAAACCGCCACGACGGTGGTCGGCAAAGACCTGCTCGGTCGCGCGCTCAGCGGTACTGGAGAGCCGCTCGACGGTTTGCCGCCTTCGATCGGCGAGGCCCGCCTTCCGATTTGGGGCGCGCCAATTAACCCGATTCGAAGGCAACACCCGTCGGATTTCATCGAGACGGGAGTGTCTGCGATCGACGGCATGAACACCCTCGTCCGAGGTCAGAAGTTGCCGGTGTTCTCCGCTCCAGGTCTGCCTGGCGTCGAGCTCGCTGCCGATATCGTCGAGAACGCGAGACCCGCCTCAGAAGTTGCCGGTGTTCTCCGCTCCAGGTCTTCCTGGCGTCGAGCTCGCTGCCGATATCGTCGAGAACGCGAGACCCGCCCGCGGTGAGCCGTTCGCGGTCGTGTTCGCAGCCATCGGAATCACCGAGCGCGAAACCCAAACGTTCGTATCCCGCTTTCGCGAAAGCGAAGTGATGCAACGCACGGTGCTCTTCCTCAATCAGGCCAGCGATCCGACGATCGAGCGCCTCCTCACACCTCGGGTCGCTTTGACGACCGCTGAACACCTCGCGTTCACGCACGGGATCCACGTCCTGGTCGTGATGGCGGACATCACTCACTATGCGGAGGCGCTTCGCGAAATTGCCGCGGCCCGCGAAGAGATCCCCGGAAGGCGCGGTTACCCCGGGTACATGTACACAGACCTCGCTTCCTTGTTCGAGCGGGCGGGGGTTCTAAAAGGTGGCACTGGGTCCGTCACTCAGCTCCCGGTCGTTTCGCTTCCGGACGGCGACATGACCCACCCCATCCCCGACCTGACCGGATACATCACCGAAGGTCAGATCGTGTTGAGCCGCGAGCTCCATCAACGAGGCGTGTATCCTCCCGTGGACGTGCTCCCGTCGCTGTCTCGACTGATGAACGCCGGCATCGGTGAAGGTCACACCGTGCCCGAGCACCGCGAATGGGCGGACCAGCTCTACGCGATATACGCGCGAGGCCGCGAAGCGAAGCTCATGGCGGCCATCGTCGGAAGCGAAGGCCTCTCGCCTGGCGATCGGCGCGCCCTCGGTTTCGTCGACGCGTTCGAAGGGCAGCTCATCCATCAAAGCCGCACGCGCCGGTCGATTCTCGACACGATGCAGATCGGCTGGTCACTGCTAGAAACGCTGCCGCGCGACGAGCTCAGCCGGATATTAGAAGCGCTGCCGCGCGACGAGCTCACCCGGATATCCCGCACCACCTGGGAATCACGGTCGGGCGACGACGCCGGTAAGGAGTCATCGGGATGAGCGTGCGCTCCGTACCGCCGACTCGTTCGGGGCTCGTCCGAGCCAGCGCGCAGCTTGGTCGCGTCCAAAAGGGTCGGGAGCTGCTCAATCGCAAGCGTGAGGCTTTGATCACCGAGCTCTTCAAGAGCGCGAGGCCCGCGTTGAATGCGCGACAAGACGTCGAGGAGCGGGCAAGCGAGGCGTACCGGGCGCTTCTACAAGCCCTGGCAGCCCGTGGCCAGGCGTCGCTCGAAACCTACGCGTGGCCGGGACGGGAAATCACGGTCGAGCTCGAACACACGCAGATTTGGGGCATCGCCGTGCCCTCGGTCGTTTCACATAGCCCCATC
>JAFDFW010000344.1 GCA_019309605.1 Deltaproteobacteria bacterium
CAAGCTCGCCAACAACCCGTGCCCCGCTTCGTCGAGCAGGAGTTCCAGGCCTTTCTGCGCTGCGGCATCCTCGCCCATGGCTTCTTGCGCCTGCACTGCGACGATTGCGGCTTCGACCGCCTCCTCCCCTTCTCGTGCAAACGCCGGGGCTTTTGCCCAAGTTGCGGCGGTCACCGCATGGCGGAGTCCGCGGCACACCTCGTCGACCGCGTTCTGCCCGAAGTCCCGATCCGCCAGTGGGTGCTCACGCTTCCCTACCCGCTCCGTTATCGCTGTGCCTACGACGCGAAACTCACGAGCGAGGTCCTTCGCGCCTTCCTGCGTGCCCTCTTCGCCGAGCTCAGGCGACGTGCGCGACAGCACTGGGAAATGCGAGCCCCACAGTGCGGCGCCGTTACATTCATCCAACGTTTCGGATCCGCACTAAACCTAAACCTCCACTTCCACACCCTCGCGCTCGACGGCGTCTACGCCGACGACGGGGGTCCCGGGGCGGCACCTCGGTTCCTGCCGTTACCCCCTCCCGATCACGACGCCGTGGCGCGGGTGCTCGCCGGCACGGCGCGCCGCCTGCAGCGGATCGTGGCGAAACGCGCCGCCGAAGACGAAGACGCCCTCGCTCGAGATGAGCCTCTGCTGGCCGTGCTCGCGGCGGCTTCACTGCGAGCCCGCAGCGCCAGCGGGCCCAACGCGGGCGAGCGCTGGCGACGACTCGGCGACCGCGTCGAACCGGCAACGGGGAATGACGACCCCGAGGCTTCGCGCCGTATTCCGCAACACGACGGCCTGAGCCTCCACGCCGCGGTGGCGGTGCCTGCGCGCGATCGCCGCCGCCTCGAACGCCTATGCCGCTACGTCGCGCGGCCACCGCTCGCGAACGAGCGCCTCGAAGAACATCCCGACGGCAGGCTCGCCCTGCGCTTGAAGACCCGCTGGCGCGACGGAACCAGCCACATTCTGATGGAGCGCAGTGAACTCATCGACCGACTCGTGCCCCTGATTCCCCCGCCACGGGCTCATCAGCTGCGCTACCACGGCATTCTCGCGCCCTGCGCGAGCCGGCGCGACCGCGTCGTTCCCGCGAGCGTTGCCGCCTTCGCGGTCGCCGGGCGCGGGCCGGGTTCCGCGGCAGTGCCTTCGATCGAACCTTCAGCGAGCGCTGTTCTCCGAGGTGCCCAGACGACACCCGGCGGGGCCAGCATCGGGATCGAGAACGCAGACGCTCGAACCAAACCACGCCTCGCGGCCCCCGCCGGTGCAGCGCCCGAAGTCGACCCGCACAGCCTCCCGCCGAATCGCGTGACTCGCCGCCGCTACCGCTGGGCCGAATTACTCCAGCGCGTCTTCGAAATCGATGCCTTGCGTTGCCCCCGCTGCGACTCGACCCTGCGCCTGATCGCCGCCATCGAAGACCCCGCCGTCGCGCGCAGGATCCTCGAATGTCTGAAGCTCCCCGCGAGAGCCCCACCGGTCGAGCCTGCGTCGTGGGCGGCGATCCCACCCAAACCCGTCGCGCCCGACCGGGACGCAGACTGGGAATTCGACCAGAGCCGCCCAGCCCGTGAAGACTCGGATTTCTCCTGAGGCCATCCACACAGATCGGTGTCCAATCACCCCGATCGGCCGGCAGCCGTCACCACGCCCCCAACGCGTTCCCTCACCCGCGAACCGCCCCCCAACCAGTGCGATCCGACGAGCCGCACCGCCCGGCACCTTGAAATCGTCTCCCCTGGGCCTGATTCGCCCCTGATTCGCTGCTTAACAGAATTCCTATTATCGGACATTGCGAAAATCCAGCTAATATTTCCTATCCGCGGTCCTCCGGGTGACGTGCTCGTGAACCCGAAAGAAGAGCGGTCACGAGCATTCCTGCGAAGGGTCATCGGATGACCGCGTCGCAGCGGACGCGGTGACAGGCCCATCACGGCTTCGACGGCCAATACCGATTCACACAAAGGTGAAGATATGAAAACCGCAGCCACCCTCTTTTCGCTGTCAGGTTTCACGATGTTGTTGCTGGCCTGCGCTCAAGTGTCCGCCGTCGAAAGCGACGACGGGATTGTTGAACCGGCAAAACAGCCCGATGATGCCAAACTGGTGTTTTCGAGTTTGGAACTCGATCAGACGAATCGTGGCACCATCAATATCAACGGCTACGACCGACATTTTTCCGTTACGTTTCCCACCTCGTATGACAACAGCCTAGCGTATCCGGTTGTTCTGTTTTTTCATGGTTGTATGTGTCGTCCCAGTTTCACCGACGAAGCCATAAAGAGTTATTTGGATTGGGCACCAAGATTGGAATCGTATAAAGACGATTTCATCATCATCAAAATGTCTGCCTTCTCCGAGAAGAAACCGGAAGTTCCCCAGGAGGTTGATGAAGGTGGAGCGCGCGGTATGTGGTTCTGGCATGAAGGATTAGAATCAGAGCGTGACGATTACGCATTCGTTGATACGTTGCTAACAGAATTACAGTCGTCGTCTGATATCAACATCGATCCGGAAAACATCTTTGGGGTCGGTCATTCATCAGGGGCGATCTTCTTGATCTCGTACGTACTCGGTGGCCCAATCGATCTAACCGATGTCAGCATAAATGACACCTATACCTTTAAAGCCATTTCCGTAACGGGAGGTTCAACGTTACGGAAAGGGATTGTCGATTTCAAAGAAAATACGCCCGGCACATTGCCATCGGTTTTACACATTCAGGGCGAGCAGGATAAAGGGCTGTGGTTCAACGGTCAGGAAACGGGTAAAAGTGGTATCAATTTCCTGGAATTCGCCGCTCCTTCCCCGCCAACGATTATTGACGGACTACGAGACACAGTACATGGGCTGACGTACTCTGCGTGGAACGAAAATACCCCCTCAAATCCAAGTACCCTGGGACGATGGGCCGAGCATCTTAATCTCGAGTATTCAGGGTACGAGGAATACCTCCAATATTACCTCTATAACTTCGCGCCGGTAACGACTTCAGAGAATGTGCTCGTCGGCATGAGGATCAAAGATTGCGGGCATGGTCTTACCGCGGATCAATATCAATCTGATTTCTTCCGAATATTTTCACAGCAAAATGGCGATTTGTCGGAGTACGACAGCGCGATATCTCGAGACACGGCGATGACGTTTTGCTGATACCAGCGATAATCTTGCATCACGTCTTTCCTGATAGATTACAAAGTGTAATTACAGCAAGCGATTGATATTTAAGGGATCGGCTAGTAAGAGGACATGAAAACACGCGCAGTGATACACAAGAATGACAATGTGTAACAACCTCGAAACTGGTAACTAATTGATGACAAAGGATAAAGGGCGAAACTACTGTCTCGCCCTTGTATACATTATACGCGCATTACCCTTGAGGCTGAGGAGTCACTAACGCCCGATATGCTGCGGGCCGATATCAGAAATAGTAGGTGCGCCCACTTGCCCCATAACCATGGAGAGCTCGGCGTTCAGCATCTCCAGAACTTTCTCAACCCCAGGCTGGCCAAATGCTGCCAACCCCCAAATATATGCACGGCCAATTGAAACGGCACTCGCACCCATCGCCAGCGCCTTGAAGATATCCGTGCCGCGACGAAACCCGCTGTCCACCAATACAGGAACACGGCCATCAACGGCAGCAACGACTTCTGACAGGCTGTCGAGAGAGCCTCGGCCACTGGCTTCGGCACGACCGCCATGGTTCGATACATAGACG
>JAFDFW010000345.1 GCA_019309605.1 Deltaproteobacteria bacterium
AGCGGTACCCCTTCTTGTTGCACTGTCTCAGCATGAATATCGGGTCGAGCGATCCCCTCGACCAGGACTATTTCGAGCAAGTTCGTGCCTTTGCCGATCGGTTCGCCGTCACCGCGGTTTCCGACCACTTGAGCTGGCGAAGCAGCCACGGCCGATGGTCGCTATCGCTGCTCCCATTGCCGCGAACCGACGAAGCGCTCGAGCACGTGGTGGCTCGTATGGACGAAGCGCAGGCGTTCCTTGGGCGCAGTATCGCGCTGGAGAATATCTCGCAGTACTTGGCGGTCCCCGGGGACATTCCGCCAGGGGAGATGTTCAACCAACTGCACCAGCGCTGCGGCACCCCAGTTCATCTCGACCTCAACAACTTACTGGTGACGGAACGATGGCTCGGAGAGGCTCCAGAAGCCTTCCTCGATGCGCTCACGGCGGACATCGCCTGGATACATGTCGCCGGTCACGATGACGTGCCGCTGCCAGTCGATGACCACAGTTGCATGCCGAGTACCGCATGCATGAAACTGCTCGCGCGAGTCGCTCCTTCTGTGCCCGTCATTTTGGAATGGGATCGGCATCGCCCAGCACTCCGCGAGCTGTTGCCCGCAATCTGCACCGAGCAGGTGCAGCGTGTCTGAGACGCCGTTGTCTGTATGGCAGGCGCGATTCTTCTCGGAGCGGGTGTGCACCCGGGCCTCCGGGACGGACGGCGTGTACTTCCGCGAGCAGGTGTTTGGCGCCCTCGGTGTTTTGTCCGAAGCCTTGCCGGACGTGCAGGCGTCGCTCGGTGAACAGAACTTTCGTTTCTTCGTCCGTGAATTTCTCAGCAGCCGGCAGCCGCAAGACGCCTTGGGCACAACCCTCATCGCACCTTTCCTCGAATTTCTCCTCGCAGAAGACGCAATGCCTGCGGTGGCCTCTCCCAAGCCTCGGTAGTAGTATGGCTCCGATGCCGGATCAGTCGGAGATGGAAGTGCTCGTCGCTGCGCGCGATTGGCAGACAGCGGGTCACGGGGTTGCCCTGGCTACCGTCGTCAAGACTTGGGGGTCCTCCCCACGCCCAGCCGGGAGCCACCTCGTCGTGCGTGACGACGGCTCGTTTCTCGGGTCGGTGTCGGGCGGCTGTGTCGAAGGCGCTGTCGTCGAGGAGGCGCTCGGGGTGATGAAGGCCGGTGTGCCCAAGGTGATCGAGTTCGGCATCACCCACCAGGAGGCCTGGGAAGTGGGCCTCGCCTGCGGCGGCACCGTCCGCATCTTCGTGGAGCCGCTGCAGTGAAGGCCGGGACCCTAGAGGCCATCCTCGCCGACATCGAACGCAAGCGCCCCGTCGTCCTGGCAACCAACCTCGACTCGGGCGAGCAGCAACTGCTCCACCGAGGTGACGGTGACAGCGAGCCAGAGCGCGCCCATGTCGAACGTGCTCTGCGGGTCGATGGCTGCGTCACGACTGACGCGGATTCCGGTCCACAGGTATTTTACCAGCCATTCAACCCACCCCTTCGCATGATGGTGGTCGGCGCAGTGCACATCGCCCAACCTCTGTCAGTCATCGCCACGCTCGCCGGCTACGAGGTCACGATCGTCGATCCGCGTGAATCGTTTGCCGCGGGCGAACGCTTTCCGGGCGTCACCTTGAACCTGGACTGGCCCGACGCGGCCCTGGAGTCGCTCGGCCTCGATCAGAGATGCGCGGTCGTGACGCTCACCCATGATCCGAAGCTCGACGACCCGGCCCTCCAAGTCGCGCTTCGAAGCGATGCATTCTTCATTGGCTGTCTCGGGAGCAGGAAAACTCATGCCTCGCGCCTGGGCAGGCTCACCAAAGCAGGGTTCTCGGAAGCAGACCTAGAGCGAATACACGGCCCAGTCGGCCTCCCCATCGGCTCTCGCTCGCCTGCAGAAATCGCGGTGTCCGTCCTCGCTCAAGTGACGCAGAAGCTCCGAAAGCCGTAACGGTCGACGTTAAAGGGGACTCTCCCTTTTTCTAGTCGTGGCAGCAGTGGCCTTTGGCTTCGATGCCGATGGCTTCGGTGCCGATGGCTTCTTCGATGACAGGCTTCGGAGCCTGTTCCTTCGGGGCTTGGGTGGAGCGCTGGGTGTGGATGCTGACCGATTCTCGGCGGGCGGTGATTGCGGCGATGACGCTGACGGCGATTTCTTGGGGGGTGGTGGCGCCGATGTCGATGCCCGCCGGGCCGTCCACGGCGGCCCAGGTTTCTGGGGGGATGCCACGGCGTTGCATGATGCCTCCGAGCGAAGAGAAGCGCCTTGGGCTTGCGACTACGCCTAAGTAGCTGGGGGAGAGCTCGACGGAGCGTGCGATCGCGTCCTCGTCGAACACTCCGTGGGTTGCAACGACGATGGCTGCTTCATCAGGGCGTACGAGCTCCACATCATCTAGAGAAGTGATGACCTTGGCGCCCTCGAGCGGCGGGCGCTCCGTCGTGTCGACGCTGGTGACCTTGTAGCCGACTGCGATAGCGAGCTCGAGCAGCGCTTGTGCGACAGGTGAGTTACCGAACACGACTAGCTCTCGTTTGGCGCGATGGGGCTCGAGGTAGATCTCGATCTCGCCGCCGCTGTAGCAAGTCATCGGCACCACGACGAGTCCCTCTCTGTCGTTCGCCACGTTTGGCTCCGGCGTGATGTTCACGACGCGGCACGCGCCGTCGGCAATGGCCAGCTTGGCTTCCTTCTTGATGGTGGGTTCTGCGCAGCTGCCACCGATCCAGCCGTGCACGACCCCCTCCTCCGTCACCACGGCTTTGTCGCCTGGCTTCCCGGAGGTGGGCGCGACAGCACGGATGACCGTGGCCAGGACATAGCTCTCACCCCTGGCCTCGAGCTCCTTGGCCGTGGCGTACCAGCTGTCCATCTACTGAATATAGGGGTGGTGCATCAGTCTGTAACCCCATTCTCCCGCAGCAGTTTCCACACTTTCGGCGGAGTAATCGGGATGTCGATGTTCCGCACGCCCAAATGCCATAGTGCGTCGACCACGGCGTTGGCGATGGCCGGCGGCGCGCCGACAGTGGGAGATTCCCCGACGCCCTTGGCGCCGATGGGATGGTGAGGGGACGGCGTGATGGTTTTGCCGAGCTCCCATTTGGGTGATTCGACCGCGGTCGGCACGAGGTAGTCGGCCAGCGTACCGGTGAGGTTCTGTCCGTATTCGTCGTAGACGATCTCTTCGTACAACGAGGGTGCGAGACCCATAGTGAGGCCACCGTGGATCTGACCTTCGACGATCAGCGGGTTGATGATGTGCCCGCAGTCGTCAACCGCAACGAACCGTCGGACCTTGACCTCGCCGGTGCCCTTATCGATGTCGACGACGCAGATGTAACTGCCAAACGGGAACGTGAGATTGGGTGGGTCGTAGTAGTCAACCGCTTCGAGGCCAGCCTCCATCCCTTGCGGATGATTGGTGTACGCTGCGAACGCAATCTCTTGAATCGTCTTTGCCTGATCGGGTGAACCCTTCACTTGAAAGCGATCGACGTTCCACTCGAGGTCGTCGTCCCCGACCTCGAGCAAGTGCGCGGCGATCTTCTTCGCCTTGGCCCTGATCTTCCGCGCGGCCATTACGGCGGCCGCGCCTGCAGTTGGGGTAGAACGGCTCGCGTAGGTCCCGAGGCCGTAGGGCGCGGTATCGGTGTCGCCCTCTTCCACCTCGATGTCGTCCGCCGGAAGCCCGAGCTCCTCGGCAATGATT
>JAFDFW010000346.1 GCA_019309605.1 Deltaproteobacteria bacterium
ACCATCATCGAAGAAACCCACCGAGGCGAGCGAGCCTGGGACATCTACAGCCGGCTCCTCAAAGACCGCATCGTCTTTCTCGGCACGCCGATCAACGATTTCGTCGCCAACGCGATCATCGCCCAGCTCCTCTATCTAGAGAGCGAGGACGCCGACAAAGAGATCACGCTCTACATCAACAGCCCCGGCGGCATGGTGTCCTCCGGTCTCGCGATTTACGACACGATGAGCTACGTGCGCTGCCCCGTTTCGACCGTGTGCCTCGGGCAAGCGGCGTCGATGGGCGCGTTCCTGTTGGCCGCCGGCACCGAGGGCCTGCGCCGCGCCTTGCCACACAGCCGCATCATGATTCACCAGCCGCTCGGTGGGTACGAGGGGCAGGCGTCGGACATCGAGATCCACGCCAAAGAGATCCTCAACACCAAGAAGCGGTTGAACGAGATCCTCGCGAGCCACACCGGTCAGGACGTCGAAACGGTCCGCCACGACACCGAGCGTGACAAGTTCCTCTCGGCCCTCGAGGCCAAGGAATACGGCATCGTCGACCACGTGATCATGCCCCGCAAGGAACTCGGGGTCGCCCCAGAGGCATGAGCACGCTCGAAGTCTGCTTGGTTCGGCACGGACAGTCGGTGTCGAACGCCGCCGGTGTCTGGCAAGGTCAGGGGGACTCCCCGCTCAGCGAGATTGGGCGGACGCAGGTGGACGGGCTCGGCCAGGCACTCGCAGGCGAACGCTACGACCTGGTGCTGAGCTCAGATTTGAGCCGGGCCGCGGACACCGCCAAGGCCTCGGGCGTCGAGGTCGAGCACGACCGGGCCTGGCGCGAAATCCACGTGGGCGACTGGGAGGGCCTGACGATGGAGCAGGTCGTCGAGCGGTTCCCAGAGCAAATCGAGGCCCTAAAAGCCCGACAGACCTTTGCCATCGGCGGGGGCGAGAGCTGGCCGGAGGTGTTTCAGCGAGCCGATGCATCGCTGGCCGCCCTTCGGAGTCGGATGCCCGACGGCGGCCGAGCCATCGTTTTCACCCACGGCGGCATCATCGCCGCTCTCCTCTCGGGGCTGCTTGGCGTCCGGGACCAGTTCCCCTGGCCACTCGGGCGCATGCGCAACACCGGCCGGACCACCCTCCGGTTCTCCGAAAACCAAGTCGAGCTCGTCTCGCACAACGACGACACCCACATCCCGAGCGACCTCCGCCAGAAATACGAGCCCCGCCCGGACCAAGTTCTCGTCCGAATGACCTCCATAACTGGCGATAGTGAGTCGGGCGGTACAGGCACAGCGGATTTCAACTCTGCAATCAAATCTGCACGGAAAACCAGTGCAGGTGGGGCGGTGTCGGTATCAGGCACGTCACAACAGATCGCGCTTGTCGCTCAGCAGACGGCAGGCGCTTCAGTCAATGAATTCCGGTTTGTGGAGCCAGCGCAGGGCCGTTCGACCGAGCTGCTGATTTCGGAAAGCCATCAGATGTTGCTCGATTACGGGCTCCCAATGATGCAGATCTGAAAAACCTGTTGCAGGAGCGAAAAGTGAGCTGCCTCACGCCTGTACAGCTGGAATACACTTGTAATTCATCTGTAAGGGTTACTCATCGCATGTGTCGTTTGTGATCCACCCCACATATGGACCCCCCCCTTCGGTCGATCGGGTGCAATTTACAGGCTAAACACGCAGAACTTCAAAAAATTTTCAGATCTGAACGACGTTCAATCAAGGGTATCCAGCAACCCCTATGAGATCATTCATGATTCCAACCGCCACCAAGTTGGCACGGTAGTAGCATAGAGAGAGACCGACATAAGTACTGCGGCGATGACGTCCCCCCACGTCCCCCGTAGTGCTGTTAGACCGGCGTTTTGGCCTGATTTCCCCCCACTTCATCCAAATCGCCATCTCTCTAACGGCCCGAAAGCCCCCCCTTTCGGGCCGTTACTTTTTAATTTCTGGGTCGGGGTCAGGCTCAGCGACAGCCCCAGCGGCGGTGGCAGGCGGGCGGTGTAACTAAACCGAACCACGCACCCAACCATCCCCCCGCCCCCCCAACACCAGCGGCAGCGGCAGCGCGGGCTGGGGCTACTTCACTACCTTCAGGTACGAGGGTCTTTCGCCTGGTTTTGGGGGGCTGGAGGGTCTGGCCTCGTTTTCGTCCACTGCGGGCAGGACTCGCAGCGACGGGCGCTCCTCGGGCAGCGGCGGGGGAGGCTCTCTGCCGGCTTCTCGCTCGATTTCCTCGGAAATCTCGTGGGGCATCGAGTCTGGCCAGACCATTCCCCGACCGTCGTCGCCGGCGAGCGCGAACACCGCGTCCCACTGAACCTGGCAGGTGAAAGGCGAGCGGTTGAAGGACAACGTGGCGTAAATACCGTCCGCATCTACCTCTAAATCCTTAATGGGTACGGGCATATCGAAGCCAATCTGCAAAACCAATTGAGGTTCTGAGCGATACCACTGTGGGACGACCACCGTGTCCATCCGGGGGTCCAGGTGCACGAACAGGCTGCCCTGGGCCAGGAGGTAGCGGGCAACGTCGAGCTTAGGCGGAAGCGGCTTTTCTTCTTCGGCCACCCTTCACCATTAGCGGATTCGGGAGACGTTTTCCAATCGGCCCTACGTAAATGCCAGCAGAGTTGTCCCGGCGACCATCAGGGCCATGGCGGCGAGCTTTGGGCCGGTGATCGGCTCCCCGAAGATGACCCGGCCAAGCAGGACGCTGCCCACGACCCCGAAGGCTCGCTTCAGGGTCTCGAGCACCGCCACCCAGAGCCACTGAAGGGCCACCATCTGCAGGGCCAGGGCCGCCACGGCGAATGCGATTAACCCTACGAGCAAGCCTTTGGGAGCGGCGGCGACCTGTCGGAGCTCCCCGTGCTTCCCCCTCGAGAGGATCCAGGACACCAGAATCGTCGCGCTCCCGCTGGAGAGGAGGAAGGCGTGCGAGGCTGGGGACGCGTGCGGGAGCGCCCGCTTGTCGAGCGCGGTCGACAGCGCCCAGAGCACCGCCACCGCGATCATGAAGGGCGCGCCCTTCTCGTGCGAGACCGACCTCCACCACGAATCCGCGAGGTCACTATTAAGGACGAGCGCGCCCACGACGACGAGCGAAATGCCGGCCCAGTGCATCGACCCGGGCACCTCTCCAAGCAGTGGAATGGCCGCAAGGGCGCTGATCACCGGTGTGAGCGAAAGAAAGGGAACGGTTCGGCTCAACGGCGAAAGCTGCACCGAGCGCATGAAGAGCACATTGGCGAGCGCGTTCATCGTCATCGATGCGACTGCCGGCGGCCAATAGTGCTGGTCGGTGATCCAGGTTTGATCGTAGGCAGCCCAGGCGCCGAGGAACGGCATCTGCCCCAGCAATAGAAAGACGGCGAGCGCGGTCGGCGAAGCCTTCCCGGCAAGCGCCTTCCGAACCACATCGAGCCCCGCCCAACACAGAGCCGCCGCAACACCGAGTGCAAAACCCATCATGACGATAGAAGCCGCCGCACCGTATCAGGCGGGCGCATCGATCCCAACCAAATCGGGGGTTTTCGGCCGATGTTGCGCTAGCCACGGCGCGACCTCATAGTGTGGAGGTCTTTGAAAATATGGGGGCGACCGGTTTCGACGGGGATGTTGAAGGTTTGGTTGCGTGTCCGTCGGCCCAAGCACGACGTAAATACGTTTGGGACGTACAACTGCCAACGATAACGCAGTTGCTCT
>JAFDFW010000923.1 GCA_019309605.1 Deltaproteobacteria bacterium
GCGAGTTGACCTGCGCGGAGTTCGAAGCGTGGTTGGAGGAGATTCCTCCGGACGGGTACCCGTGTAAGGCCGCCGATGATGGCGTGTGGAACGCCTGCTTCCCCTAGGGGAAAGGGCCACCGGCGGGCGGCCTGGAGTCCGCCACTTCCGCCATTCCAACTCACTGAAACTGCAGCACCACCCCTCGGCACGAACCTTGCGACCTCTCCGCGCATGAACCCAACCCTAGGCTTTCAAGAACCAATAGAGATTGACACGTGTCACGTGATGCGTTACGTTTTTCAGTGATCAAGACGTTCGCGGACAAGCACACGAGCGACAACACGCGATCTACATCAACGACCAGTGGAGGGTCTGCTTTCGCTTCGAAGATGGCGATGCGTATGACGTTGAGGTAACCGACTACCACTAGTCCGGGAAAAAGCGACGATGAAGAATACATGGCAACGATTGGCAAGACCGACGCATCCCGGGGAGTTTCTGCGGGAGGACTTCCTGCCCGACTATGGCCTCTCGGTGGCCGATCTCGCCAAGGCCATCAAGGTGTCACGTCAGACGGTCAACGAGCTCATCAACGAACAGCGTGCCTTGAGCGCGGCAATGGCCCTCCGCCTCTCCCGCTATTTTGGAAACAGCCCGGAGTTCTGGCTGAACGCTCAACGCGAAGTGGACCTCTGGGAAGCCGCACGCGCGCACAAAGACGACCTCAAGCGAATCAAGCCCGCAACCGCCGCCTGATCGCAGAACACAGCAGACCGCACGGCCTCATCACTATCGATACCGAGAACGCCCGCCTACCGTCCGCGAATCGGAATAAACACGACGTCAGCCGGGTCGTCCTCGGTGGTGATCGACGGCAGGGCGAAGAAGTCGCTGCCTGCGGCCGCCAGGCCGACGTAGTCGCCGAGGAACAAGCCCCGCGAGACGGGCGCCGCGTTGTAGTCGAACGATTCTTTGGTCAGCAGGATTTGCTCTCCCCAGTTCGCCGCATCCGTGCAGTCGGTTACCTCCGGATGACAGTGGATGAACCAGTGGTCCGCGTCGGATCGGGAATCGCCAGCAGTATCGTTCTGGAAGTTGTAGTACGTGACGCCGATCGTTCCGTCTTCAGACACAGCCACGGACGGCAGGATCGCTTGCTCCAGAAGGCCACTTGGGTGAGGCGCGGCTCTCTGAAGCTATCTTCCCACACCATATAGAGATTCCCCGTGCGCCGATCGACGGCGATGTCATCCCACCCGCTTCGAATTCGTTGTGCTGGGTCGGGAGCAAATGGGCTAATCGCGTGTACGTCTGCGATCTTCGTAGGCTCCGACCACGTTTCGCCCCCGTCAGACGATCGGATGCCCGCGAGTTCCCAAGGCTCAACGCGCGAAACCTGCAACCCCACGACGATGGACATGAACAGCGTTCCATCGGGTAGCACGACGATCTGGTCACCCCCCTCGGTTGGGATCTCAGCTCGAATGGCTCTTGCCTCTTCCCAGTTCTCCCCGCAGTCGGTCGTCCGACTGAACATCAGCTTGTGCGGCGGCGCCGGTTCTAAACGCGTCCACACCAAGTAGACGCTACATGCGTCATACGGGTCGGCGGTGATCGTTTCCTTGTCCTCGCCGAACCCCTCGTCGGTTTCAGAGACGGTGATGGGGTTGCCCCAGGTAAGCCCTCCGTCCACCGATTTGTGAACGATCAGTGCGTGGCGGTTGGGCTCGGCTTCGGTCTCTCGCGCGATCACGAGCGAGACATGGTAGAGGTCCCCGTTGGCCGCGAACGTCAGCCATGGGTCGCTGACTGCATCCCACTCTCCACCGGAGCAACGACCAAGCCCAGGAAGCACCGCTTCTTGCCAATTCTGGCCAGCATCGAAGCTCACACTGGTGACGTTCCCGCGGCAAGCGGACAGAGCATAACGATCCTGCTGCCAGACAGCGGCAAAGTGGTCGCGATTCGTCGGATTAACCACCAGCCACGGCTCCACTTCCGAGTCAGCGAAGAAACTCGGCAAACGGACTGCCCTTGGACACCGTTACGGTATCGCCGGCTACGAACTCGGTCGGCAGCGCGTTCCCACCATCACTGCCGCACCCAACGACGAGGGCCCCAACCAGCACCCCACAAACTGAAACGACCGACGGACTCGCATCCCGCATCGCAACCTCCCGCCCACCTCAACCTGGAGTCAGGCAAACAGATACCGCGACGCTAGGCTCACCCCCCCACCAAACCCATACGTAATTGTTCACCCGCCTTCGCGTCCTAATCTGGCGAGAAGAAACCCCTCAAAACACGCCAAAAGCGGGTAGGGATTAATCCAAACCACCCCCTCCGACGTAGGGCCAGTTAGAGGGTCCCTCGGCGATTCCGCCAATCGGACCCCCACGAGGTCATCATGAAGAAGCGCGGTTGTTTGTGGGTTCTCAGTGCA
>JAFDFW010000347.1 GCA_019309605.1 Deltaproteobacteria bacterium
GCTCAAGAACGGTCGCGGATCGGTCGACGACATCGACCACTTGGGCAACCGTCGCGTTCGCGCCGTGGGCGAGCTGATGGAGAATCAGTACCGCATCGGTCTCGTCCGCATGGAGCGCGCGATCAAGGAGCGCATGAACATGTCTCAAGAAATTGAGACGCTCATGCCGCACGACTTGATCAACGCGAAGCCTGTCAGCGCGGTCGTCAAAGAGTACTTCGGTTCGAGCCAGCTCTCCCAGTTCATGGACCAGACCAACCCGCTCAGCGAGGTGACGCACAAGCGGCGTCTGTCCGCGCTTGGGCCTGGTGGTCTCACGCGCGAGCGCGCGGGCTTCGAGGTTCGCGACGTACACACCACTCACTACGGACGTATTTGTCCGATTGAGACGCCTGAAGGTCCGAACATCGGCCTGATCGCCTCGCTTTCGACGTATGCCCGCGTCAACGAGTACGGCTTTGTCGAGACGCCGTACCGAAAGGTCGAGGACGGCATCGTGCTCGACCAACAAGTGCGTTGGTACTCCGCCCTCGAGGAAGAGGGGCACTACATCGCGCAGGCGAATGCGAAGATCGAACACCTGAGCCGCAAGCTCGAAGGGCAGTTGATCAGCGCTCGCTTCAACGGCGAGTTCGTGATGGTACCGCCGGCCAGCGTTCAGCTGATGGACGTGTCGCCGAACCAGCTGGTCTCGGTTGCCGCCTCGTTGATTCCGTTCCTCGAGCACGACGACGCAAACCGCGCGTTGATGGGTTCGAACATGCAGCGTCAGGCTGTTCCTTGCGTGCGCACCCATGCTCCGATTGCCGGTACCGGCATCGAGCGCCGGGTCGCGCGCGACTCTGGTGTTTGTGTGGTCGCGAACCGGGACGGCCTGGTCCACTCAGTCGACGCGACACGTATCGTCGTCAAGGCTGAAGGTCTTGCGGGTGCGTTCCCCGACATCTACCGCCTCAACAAGTTCCAGCGTTCCAATCAAAACACGGCATACAACCAAACGCCGATCGTTCGGCCTGGGGACAAGGTCAAGGAGGGCGACGTCATCGCCGATGGCCCCAGCACGGATTGTGGTGAGCTCGCGCTCGGCCAGAACGTCATCGTCGCGTTCATGCCCTGGGGTGGTTACAACTTCGAGGACTCGATTCTGCTTTCCGAGAGGATTGCCAAGGACGACGTCTACACCTCTGTGCACATCGAAGAGTTCGAGTGCGTGGCTCGCGACACCAAGCTTGGCAAAGAGGAAATCACGCGCGACATTCCGAATGTCGGCGAAGAGGCCCTCAAGGACCTCGACGAGTCGGGTATCGTGCGGATTGGCGCCGAGGTGAACTCTAGCGACATCCTCGTTGGTAAGATCACGCCGAAGGGCGAGACGCAGCTCTCCCCTGAGGAGAAGCTCCTTCGGGCCATTTTCGGTGAGAAGGCTGGTGACGTTCGCGACACCTCGCTCAAGGTGCCGCCAGGGGTGACCGGTATCGTCATCGACGCCCGCGTGTTTGCACGCAAGGGTACCGAGAAGGACGAACGCTCGGCTCAGATCGAAGAGGCCGAGCGGGCCAAGCTCGAAAAAGACATGGCCGACGAGTTCAAGATCGTTGTCGACTCTGCGCATGACCGCGTTCGAAAGTACTTTGTCGGCAGCACGGCGACCGCCAAGCTGGTGGGCGACAAGGGTACGGAGCTCCTCGCCAAGGGTGCCAAGATAACCAACGAGGCTCTCGACGAGATCCCACACAAGTACTGGGCGCACATCGAGGTCGACAAGGGCAAGGACAAGACCGACGCGATTCTCGATCAGGTCGACGATCAGGTCGATGCCGTCAAGATGCTGTTCCAGGAGAAGATCGACAAGCTCGGCAAGGGCGACGAGCTTCCTCCGGGCGTCATCAAGATGGTGAAGGTCTATGTCGCCATCAAGCGCAAGCTCCAGGTCGGTGACAAGATGGCCGGACGGCACGGCAACAAGGGCGTCGTTAGCCGGATTCTTCCGGAAGAAGACATGCCGTATCTGCCGAACGGCAAGCCGGTCGACATCGTGCTCAACCCCCTCGGCGTTCCAAGCCGAATGAACGTCGGCCAGATTCTCGAGACACACCTTGGGTGGGCTGGGTATCTCCTGGGCACACAGCTCCAGGAGATGGTCGAAACCAAGGCGACTGCAACGGAGCTGCGCGAACGGATTCGCGCAATCTTCAAGGATGGCGACGTCGTCAAGGTGCTCGATGCGATTCCGGACAGCGAAGTCGCGGCGATGGCCAAGAGCTGGAAGCATGGGCTTCAGCTGGCTACGCCGGTGTTCGACGGCGCGAGCGAGGAAGAGATCAAGGACCTTCTCAGACTGGCTGGTGTGCAGGACAACGGCCAGACGGTGCTGTTCGATGGGCGAACCGGCGACGCATTCCACCAGGACGTCACCGTGGGCATCATGTACATGCTCAAGCTGCACCACTTGGTTGATGACAAGATCCACGCACGAAGCATCGGCCCGTACTCGCTAGTCACGCAGCAGCCGCTGGGTGGTAAGGCGCAGTTTGGCGGGCAGCGGCTTGGTGAGATGGAGGTCTGGGCGATGGAGGCCTACGGCGCTGCCTATGCGCTGCAGGAGTTCCTCACCGTCAAGTCCGACGACGTGCAGGGTCGCACTCGCATGTATGAATCCATCGTGAAGGGGGACTACGTGCTCGAAGCCGGTCTGCCGGAGAGTTTCAACGTCCTCATGAAAGAGCTTCAGGCACTTTGCCTGAACGTCGAGTTGGTCGAAACGAGTCAACTGGGGCGCAGGTCTGACGACGTCCTTGCTGCGGAGGAAGAGTAAGTCATGAAGGATATCTTCAGCTTCTTCGAAAAGCCGAAAGACCCGCTGGCCTTTTCAGCGATTCGCATTTCGCTAGCGTCACCGGAGAAGATCCGCGAGTGGTCGCACGGCGAAGTAAAAAAGCCCGAGACGATCAACTACCGTACGTTCAAGCCCGAGCGTGACGGCTTGTTCTGCGCGAAGATCTTCGGACCCGTCAAAGACTACGAGTGCATCTGCGGCAAGTACAAGCGCATGAAGCACCGTGGAATCGTCTGCGAAAAGTGTGGCGTCGAGGTCATTCAGAGCAAGGTTCGCCGGGAGCGCCTGGGGCACATCACCCTTGCGACGCCGGTGGCGCACATCTGGTTCCTCAAGAGCCTTCCGAGCCGCATCGGTGCCATTCTCGACATCACTCTCAAGGACCTGGAGCGCGTACTCTACTGTGAGAGCTACGTGGTGCTCGACCCGAAGGAGACCCCGCTCGAGCGTGGCGAGATCCTCACCGAGGATCGTTTCCACGACATGCTCGACGAGTACGGCGACGACGCGTTCGAAGCGCGGATGGGCGGCGAGGCCGTTCTCGAGATGCTTCGCGACCTCGACGTGCACGCGATGGCCGAGCAGCTTCGCTTGGACCTCAAGGAGGCCACCAGCGAGGCGAAGCGCAAGAAGTACTCAAAACGGCTCAAGGTGATCGAGGCGTTCCGCGACTCAGGCAACCGTCCTGAGTGGATGATGCTGTCGGTGATTCCCGTGCTTCCGCCGGACCTTCGTCCGTTGGTCCCGCTCGACGGTGGACGTTTCGCGACGTCCGATCTCAACGATCTCTACCGCCGCGTCATCAACCGGAACAACCGTCTCAAGCGGCTCATCGAGCTCAATGCCCCGGAGATCATCATCCGGAACGAGCGC
>JAFDFW010000348.1 GCA_019309605.1 Deltaproteobacteria bacterium
GATCCGCCGTTCCACGGCCCCCAAATGATCCCGTAGTCCGTCGTTGAAGACGCCTCAATTGTGACGTTGCACAAGGTGACCTGCTTTGCGTCGAGGCAGTCGACGGCGGGCTCGCTGTCCCGCGCGTCGATCGTGAGGTTCCGAAGCGTTGCATTGCCGTAGGTCTTCAGGCCCAACCCTGCGTACGGGTCGCCTGTCATGACGATCTTGGTTTGCCCTTCGCCCGCGCCAATGAGTGTTAGCTCTCGGACGAGAACGTTGGCCCCAAACGGCCCGAACTCGGGAGTGGGCCATTGCACGATGGGTGGGTAGTACGTTCCGGCCGCTAGTCGGACGGCCGAGCCCGTAGGCGTTGAGGTGAGTGCGACGAAAAGGTCGTCTTCGGGTGTGATGTCGACCACGTTGTGGGGCAGCGCGCCGCAGGGGTCCTCCATCCAAACCTTGATATCACCCGTGGTTGGCACCGGATTCGTGCTGTAGAGCCAGCGCCCGTCTGCGACGAAGATCAGCGCCTCCTTGTCGGGATCGAACTTGACCTTCACGTCTGCATGAGCCTTCGAAAGATCACGGACGATGTGATCCTCTTCGAGCTCACTGGTGTTGGCATCGACTATCACGACGCGCGCATCGAGCGGTTCACCGGTGGTCACCGGAAACTTGATGTGCAGGTCTCCTTCCATATCGAGGTTGTCCACCAGGAACGCCTCCGCCGTGAGATGCCGTGCGAGCACGAAGCTCAGTCGCAGCGGGTTGGATGGCGAGTCGCCCGAAACCGCGTCGGCGATTGAGTCCGTCTTGTTCTCGTCGACGTAGATCGTTTTCTTGGGCCCCAGGTAGGGGTGGGGAGCCCAGAGTTCCTTGGCCAAAGTCTCATCCGTGTCGAAGTCCTTCTCGTACCGCGCATCGTAAACGAACCTCAGGAAGTCCGCTTCCGACCATACGGCCCTTTGTGAGGCCAGGTAGTCGGCCTCGGCCGAGCTCTCGACCATGGTACTCGACCCGGGCGGCGTCGTATGAGTCAAGACGTACTTGTACTCGATGATCTGCCGGATGATGGTCGGCTTGTAGGCCTCCGCCCACTTCCAGAAGCCGACCGTCTGGTACTCCTCGTTGTCCTTCGGCGTGTCCGTGTTGAGCGGCGTCAGGAATCGAAACCATTTCATTGCGTGGTAGCGGTTGTGGATCTCGTCAAACACCTCATCCATCGCCCATTCGGCGGTCCCCTCGGCGAACCACGTATCTTGGTCACCATAGCGGATGTCGGAAGCCTCGTTGCTGTTGGCATTCTGAATCAGATGAAAGAACTCGTGTGCGACCACCTTCATGACGAGCTCTTGATTGTCGATCTTGTGAGCCAGGTAGATCGTCAGGGGTTCATCGAAGTCGACGAATCCCACGTCGCCCGGATCGGGTGCACCGCTCACGATGACCTTGAGCTGGCCGCTCGGCGGAACGAAAAGCATTTGCTTCACGAGTACCTCGTAGGACGCTTGGACTCCTTGTCTAATTGCATCCGCGAATTTCGCGCTGTCGAGGTGAGGGGGGCTGTCCCAGAAAACGATGATAGGTGGCTGGGGAGCCGACGGCGCTTTGGCTGCGGCCTTCGTGGAAGCAGAGGTTGCGGGTGAAGCCGACGCCTCTTCGATGCTGAACGACTCGATCTCGAGTGGGGCGGCTAGCTCGACCAGCTGAAACTGCTGTCGGGCGAAGATCTCGCCATGCGCGGTGCCATCCTCGTCCACGCTCGTTACGGGCAAGACGACGTAGCCCGCCCAGGGTGCGCGGCTCCGCGCCGGCTGCTCGCCCTCAGATGGCGTCGTGACGGGCTTGCCTACCAGGCGCACCAGCCAGCCGAGGTTCTTTGGATCTTTGCCGATTGCTTCTGAATCCTTCACGGCGATGTCGATGACTGTGTCGGTCTTCAAGGGCATCGAAACCCGGTAGGCTTTGCCGAGAGCCGCGAACCGTTCAGGGCCCAGCACCCGTTCGGCGGCCTCGTGCATCGAAGGGAGCTCGGTCAGCTCGACCGTGACTTCCTGTGGCGCGAGCTCTGCCGGAACGGTCACAGAACCTGAGCCTTGTGAGACCGTTCCGCCTGCCTGGTCGATGAGCCGGCTTGACTTGGGCTGAGGTTCGGCCCGGACCGTGATGGCGTCGGTCGTGCTTTGACCGCCGTCGGTCACGGTGAGCGTAATGTCGTACGTTCCGGCTGACCCGAAGCGGTGAAGGAAACGCTGCTCGCCTTCAATCGGCCCATCACCGACGTCCCAACTGAACGTCAGCTCTGTTCCCGTGGCATCGATACCTGAGTCGACCACCACTTCGCAGGGCACGTCGCAAATCTCCGGATCGGCGAAGAGCTCCGGGTCGGGTGGCTCGCTGCTGCTGCCCTCGCAGCCTACGAGCACCACGGTGGTTGTAGCGACAGCCAAAGTGAGGCGCATGAACCAATACATAGGAACCTCCCCGGAGGCGTCTTGGAATCCGCTTCCAGACGTACTGAGGAGCAAACAACGTGCCAATGGGATATGCCGGCAATCCAAGGGTTCTATGGCGATGGGGCACGCAGGCTTTGCGTTTCCCGAGAGAAGGCGCGGATCATGCGCCGCGCCTAACTTCCCAGGCGCCGGAGCGTACGCGGGTCATTCAAGAGAGGTGAGTCATGGGTAAGTGTGTCCACAGTACGGTCATCAATGCGCCGGTCGATGAGGTCTGGCGGCTGCTTCGTAATTTTCACGACATGACGTGGACGAAGGCGGTCGAGTCAATCGAGCCCGTCGGTGACGCGCGCAGCGACCAGGTCGGCGCCAAACGGGTCCTGAACGGTGCGTTTCACGAAACGCTACTCGCCATCAACGACCTCGATCATGAGTTCCGGTACGAGATCACAGATGGGCCCTCGCCCGTCTCGCCGGCCGACCTGAAATTCTACTATGGCACTGTCTCGGTTCTGCCCGTTACCGACGGCAATGCGTCGTACGTGTCGTGGGTGACTCACTTCGAATCGAAGGACGATTCGGCCACTCAAGAGTTCTGCGACCCGTTCTACAGCACGTTCCTCGCCGACCTAAAAGCGCGCTTCGCTTAGGCAGAGATTTATGACCCAATTGTGAGGCAGCTCACATTGGACCTGCCGTCGCTTTGCCCCTAGTGACAGGGGCCAGACAGCCGGGCATTGGTTCGTGTATGCTCGCTGCTCCTCTCTAGGCACCGTCAGTGGAAGGCAAGGTAGGCAGTCATGAAATTCACAGCATCCACACTCACTGTTTTTGCAGCTTCCATTTTGCTTCTGCAGAGCTGCGGTAGCGACACTTCGGGCGACAGGACCGAGCTTGCGGCGATTCTCGACGCGGCTGCCGATCGCGAAGGCGTGCCGTCCGGCGAGTGCCGCGACGTGTGCGTTGTGGCGGCGTTAGCCGAGTTCGACGCGTGCACGGAAGGCGACGCGGGTATCGGTCGGGAGGAGTGTTTTGGCCGCGCGATCCACAGCTTCTTCGAGTGCGCCAGGAAGTGCCCGCGGCCAGAGCCGCCGACCTGTGAAGAGGGCTGTAAGCTCGTCGCCGCCGCGCTGCTCGAGGCGTGCCTCGCGGGCCCCGAGCCAGGTGTCGGCGAAGCCACCTGCGCGGAGCTTGCTCGAAAAGTACATGCCGCGTGTCTCGCAGAGAACTGCAAGGACCCGGAGCCGCCGACCTGTGAAGGCCGGTGC